>CAYQEW010000020.1:0-18377 GCA_964416605.1 uncultured Bacteriovoracaceae bacterium
AAGAAGTATTACAAAAAGAATTTATTCTTCTTGCACAAAAAATGAAAAACTTTTTCACCTCGATTGCAAGTGTGAAAGATGTTGTGCAAAAAGTATGTCACGCCAAAGGTTTTATTTTTACAGGACGTGGTCAGTTTTATCCTATCGCGTTGGAAGGTGCTTTAAAGCTAAAAGAAATTGCTTATGTACACGCCGAAGGTTATGCCGCGGGAGAATTAAAACATGGACCGATAGCTCTTATTGACGATACCTTTGTCAATATCGCGCTGGTGGGACATGATTTATTTGATAAAACAGTTTCCAATATTGAAGAAGTAAAAGCCCGTAAAGGCATTATGCTTATTGTGGGTCCCAAAGATAACGAAAGACTTAAAAATTTAAGTGACCACTATATTGGTGTAGATATGGAAGGGTTAACTTTTACCGCTCCGCTTATGGCAAATTTAGTGATGCAATGTTTTGCTTATGAAATTGCTAAGCAAAAAGGAACAGATATTGATCAGCCAAGAAATTTAGCAAAATCAGTGACGGTGGAGTAGTTTTTGGACTTATCAAAATACAATGCTGATCAACGAAAAGCGATAGAAGCCACTGAGGGCCCCATGATGATTTTGGCAGGGGCAGGCAGTGGTAAAACTCGTACGTTGGTTGGAAAGATTCAGTATCTTATTGAAGATAAAAAAGTTTTTCCCTATCAAATTTTAGCTCTTACTTTTTCGAATAAAGCAGCTAAGGAAATGGCAGATCGCGTTTCTATGCAATTGGGTCTTGATAACGGCTCTCTTGCTATTACAACCTTCCATGCTTTTTGCGCCAAGGTATTGCGCACACAAGCTCAGTATTTAGGACTCAGTAAGCATTTCACTATTTATGATGATAGTGAAACTTTAAGTCTCATTAAAAATATTTTGGGGCGTCGTGGTTTCTCTCAAAAAGATCATAACCCTCAAGATATAAAATATTATATTAGTAATCTTAAAAATGATGGCTACTACATTGGGTGCAAAATAAGACCAGAGAGTATCGATGAAAATCCAGAATTTTATTCTATTTATTGTGAGTATGAACAAGAGTTAAGTAAATCAAATGCCGTAGATTTTGGAGGATTGATCGTAGGAGTGGTTCAGCTCCTTGAACAATTTCCCCAAGTTTTAGATTATTATAAAAATCGCTATAAATATATTTTAGTGGATGAGTACCAAGATACCAACCGCGCACAGTTTGATTTAGTCACACTTCTGGCAAGTGCCCATAAAAATATTTGTGTCGTGGGAGATGAAGATCAATCCATTTACTCATGGAGAGGCGCAGACATTCGCAATATATTAGACTATGAAACCGTTTATCCCAATGCCCAGATTTTAAAGCTTGAGCAAAATTATCGTTCCAGCCAACGCATTATTGAAGCGGCGAGTGCGGTTATTGCCAAGAACACGCAACGCAAAGGAAAAACTCTTTGGACGGCGAATCCCGAAGGAGAGCTTATTGATGTCGTTGAATGCAAAGACGATCGCGAAGAATCAATTTTTATTGCGGAAAAAATAATTGCACTTAAAAAAGAAAATGTTTCCTTGGGCGATGTCGCCGTTTTTTATCGCAATAATGCTCAATCAAGATCCATCGAAGAAGCTTTAATTCGCAGCAAAATAGCCTATCGCATTGTGGCAGGTATTAAATTTTACGAGCGAAAAGAAGTAAAAGATATGATTGCCTATATGCGACTTATCACTAATCCCAAAGACTCCCTTGCTCTTACTCGTATCATTAATACACCGACAAGAGGGATTGGTGTGACGAGCTTAAGAAAATTGGAAGACTATTCTATTTCTAAAAATCAAAGTTTATGGGAAACCCTTCTCGATATAACTCAAAATGAAGATTCTGATTTTGCAGTTTCTAAAAAAATACTTTCAGTCATTAGACAGTTTGTTTCACTTATTCAAGAAGCGCAAATCATGGAAAATGATGAAGCTAAACGTCCAAGTGATATTTATGAAAAATTACTTACCGAATCAGGATATCAAGAAAGTTTAAAAATTCAGAATAATTATGAAGCAAAAGCACGTATCGAAAATTTGGAAGAACTCCACAATGCTTTATTGCAATTTGAGCAGACGCAAGAGAATGCTTCGATCAATAGTTTTTTGGAGTCAGTCACTCTAGATACATCAGTTGAAGGTGATTCTCAAGAGAAAGAACTGGTCTCGCTTATGACCATTCATGGTTCCAAAGGATTGGAGTACCCACATGTTTTTATTGTAGGTGCAGAAGAAAATATTTTTCCATCCTATATGAGTATTGAGTCTGGAGAAATGCAAATAGAAGAAGAGCGCAGACTTTTTTATGTAGCGATGACGCGTGCGATGGAAAAACTCACTATTTATTATGCGCGTGGACGAATGCTTTTTGGCAGTATTAAATTTAATGGGCCCAGTAGATTTTTAGAAGAAATTCCTGAACAGTATAGGCATTGGAAACAATCTAAAAAACAAAATACCTTTGAACAAAATTATTACTCAGATAGCGAGTATAGTGATGATTACTCGCAAGATGTCAGTTACGACTTTGATCCAGTTTATCAAACAGGAGCGAGTAAAAATAAATCACAGTATCATAAGGGTGTTCATATTCGTCATCAACTTTACGGTGAAGGAATTATTGAAAATGCTCAAGGAATTGGTGCCGATGAAAAAATTACCGTACTTTTTCCTGGCGGTGTTCGTAAAAAATTTATGGTTAAATTTTCTCCAATAGAAGTTATAGAGAGGTATTTATGAAAAAAATTTCGAATGATGATGTTATTCATATAGGACAGCTGGCAAGACTGGAGATATTTCCAAACGAAGTTGAAGAGTATAAAGAACATATGAGAAAAATTCTTTCTTACATGGAAGAGCTACAATCAGTTTCAACGCAAGATATAGCGCCATTTTTTTCTCTTCTTCGTGAATATCCTGAAATGTTTAGTGAAAGTTTTTTAAGAGAAGATGAAGCATTAGAATCCTTGAGTGCCGCAGAGCTTCTTAAAAATGCTCCTGCTAAAAAAGGATTAGAGATTATGGTGAACGCCGTTATTGAGGAGAATGCTTAATGAAAACACTGACGCAAACGATTGATCTACTTGAAAGTAAAAAAATAAGTAGTTTAGAAATAACTCAGGAGTGCTTAGCTAAAACAAATGCTGGCAATAATTCTTTTATATCTGTTTTAAGCGATTTGAGTTTAGAGGACGCGAAGAAAAGTGATGAAAGACGTTCTCAAAATAAAGTCTATTCAAGGTTAGATGGAATTCCTTATTCGCTTAAAGATTTATTTGTGACTAAAAATATTCGAACAACCGCAGGATCAAAAATTCTTTATAATTATATTCCTCCTTTTGACGGCCATGTTGCCCAAAAATTTAAAGAAGCTGGAAGCATTCTTGTTGGCAAGGTTGGCTGTGATGAATTTGGAATGGGCTCAACAAATGAGTGCACGCCTTACGGCGCGATTCTGAATCCTTTGAACAAAGCTTTTGTCGCAGGAGGTTCGTCAGGAGGCTCTGCTGCATCGGTTGCGGAAGGTTCTTCTTATTTTAGCATTGGAACAGATACCGGGGGTTCTGTAAGATTACCTGCTAATTTTTGTGGCCTGGTGGGATTTAAACCTTCTTATGGAAGAGTCAGTCGTTTTGGACAAATCGCTTATGGCTCAAGTTTAGATCAAGCCTCTCCCATGGCACGAAGTGTGAGTGATATTTCTCTTCTTATGGAAATTCTTTCAGTGAAAGATTCGAAAGATAGCACTCAAGCTACTCACAGTCTCATGAAGACTTTTGAGAATTTAAAAAAAATAAATCCTGATTTTATAAAAAATAAAAAAATTGGTTTTGATCCAAGTTTTATTGATTCTTGTTCTTCTGAAATAAAAAAATCCTTACAGCTAGCTCTTGATAATTTTAAAAAAATGGGAGCACATATTTCAGAAGTTTCACTTCCTCATTTAAAACATTGTGTCTCTGTTTATTATATTATCGCAACTGCTGAAGCGAGTGCTAATCTTGCTCGCTATGATGGCATTCACTATGGATTCAGAGCAAAGAAAGAAGGAGCAAATCTTCTCGATACTTATAGAGACTCTCGAACAGAGGGTTTTGGAGATGAAGTTAAAAAGAGAATTCTTCTGGGGACCTATTCTCTTTCTTCAGGTTATCAAGATGAGTATTTTGCCAAGGCATGTAAAGTAAGAAGACTTATTTTTAATGATTTTCAAAATGCTTTTAAAAATGTGGATATTCTTTTTTCTCCAGTATGTGCCACCAGTGCTTTTGAGTTGGGAAAAGGTGCGATGGATCCAATTCAAATGTATATGAATGATCTTTATACGATCCCTGTTAATCTGGCTGGTTTACCCGCGATAGCACTTCCTTTTGGACAGGATCAAAATCAAATGCCTACAGGGTTTCAGCTCATTGGAAATTATTTTAAAGATGAGTCAGTATTAGAGTTTGCAAGAGCTTTTGAAATGCAAGTGAGTAAGGAGTAATTGCCTATGAAATATGATGTAGTTATTGGAATTGAAGTTCATGCTCAATTAGATACCATGAGTAAAGCTTATTGCTCTTGCAAGGTAAGTACGAAAGATTATGAAAATCATTTGGTTTGTCCCGTGTGTAGTGCTCAGCCGGGTTCTCTTCCAACGGTGAATAAAAAGTCTGTCGAATATGCTTGTAAACTAGCCATGGCATTAAATTGTAAGATTAATAAAGTTTCATTTTTTGATCGCAAAAATTATTTTTATCCAGATTTACCTAAGGGATATCAGATCACTCAATTTTTTACACCAATCGCCGTCGATGGCCATTTAGGAAGTGTTCATATTGAGCGTATTCAAATGGAAGAAGATACAGGTAAGTCTTCTCATGATAATCAAAACTCTTATATTAATTTAAATCGTGCGGGAACTCAGCTTATTGAAATTGTTTCAGGCCCCAATATGAGCACGGCATCGGAGGCTTCAGGTTATTTAAAATCGCTCCATACTATCTTAGTGTATCTTGGAATTTGCAAAGGCAATATGCAAGATGGAAACTTTAGAGCAGATGTCAATTTGTCTTTAAAGCCTAAAGGAAGCACAGTTTTTGGAACACGCACGGAAGTAAAAAATCTCAATAGTTTTAAAAATGTTGAAAAAGCTATTGAATATGAAATTAAAAGACAGAGCGAGCTTCTTGATAAAAATGAAAAAGTAAAACAGCAAACCCTTCTTTTTGATGCAGAAAAAATGGAAACATATCTTCTGCGAGAAAAATCAAACGAAGATGATTACCGCTATTTTCCTGATCCTGATCTAGGTCCACTCGCTTTATCAGATAAGCTTTTAGAGACTTGGAAACAAGATTTACCCGAACTTCCTGAGGCGAAAAAAAATCGTTTTATGAATGATTACAGTCTTTCTGAATATGATGCGAGTATTTTAATTAATGATAAAGACTTGGCATTTTATTTTGAAGAAGTAGCATCTCTTTATAAAGGAGAGGCTAAGAAAGCAGCCAATTGGATTATGGTTGAGCTTCTTCGTTATCTTAATGAGTCAGGAAAGGAAGTGAGTCGCTCTCCTGTAAGTGCGAAAAACTTAGCGAGTCTTTTGAATATTATGCTTCAAGAAAAAATATCAGGGAAACAAGGAAAAGAAGTTTTTGAAAAAATGTTTGATACTTCCACTGAACCAGAAAAAATTATTAGTGATTTAGGTTTAGAGCAAGTATCTAGCGTAGATGATTTGGAGCCTTTAGCGCGTAAGATAATAGAGGCTAATCCGAAAGAAGTCGCAGAGTACCTCGGAGGTCGTGACAGAATGCTTGGTTTTTTTGTGGGCCAAATTATGAAAGAAACAGAGGGAAAGGCGAATCCAAAGTTAACAAGTGATCTTGTTAAAAAATTATTAGATGCTAAAAAATGAAACTTTTTGTAAGCCTTATAGCGCTTTTGATCAGTTTTGTCGTAAGCGCTATTTTATATTTGGGTTTTTCTCTTTATCAACTGCGTCCAAGTGCTCTCGCTGACTCATTAAATATTGACGGGAGTCATACTTCTCAGATTGATTTTCATTGGGATACATGGAGGGAAATACGTATTGATATTGAGAGTTTTTCATTGACGGATAAAAATCAAAATCAGTTAGTTCATCTTAATAAAATTGTTCTCACCATTCCGTTGTCACATTTTTTCTTCTCGAAGGATATGATTAAAACTCATATTGAAGAGGTAATGATTTCAGATATTTTGGGGGAGAAATATGATTTTAAATATTTTTTGAATCAAAAAAAAATTGAGTTTAAATTACCTAAAGTTTTACTAGATCCTTACTCGGAAATCATTATTGAAGAAGTTTTTATTGGTAGCAATTATCGTTGCGAAAAAATTCTTTATTTTAAAAATACTCTCAAGGGCCATTGTCCTGATTTTAACTTCGCGCTCTCAAAGAATAATTCAGGAGTGAATGTTCATGCCTTATTTTCCAATCAAACTGAACTTAAGGCTCAAGTGGATCTTAAAGATCAAATAAGCTTTTTTATAAAAGCGTTTAAAGACTCAGCTAATTTTATAGTTTTTGACAGCAAAATAGAAAATAATAAATTTGTTATCAATAATATTGAAATCAAAGCACAAAAAGATTTTAAGCTTTTTCTTGAGAAGATTTTGAAAATAACCCCCCCTTATCCTATTGAGAGTATTGATTTCAACAAGGTCGCTGGTGGCGGTTTTGCAGAAGTTTCCCCCACTTTTTTAGAGGTTCCGATTATTATACAAAATCCATCAAAAATTATTTTCGATGAAAAAAATTTAAAACTTAATATTAATTTTAATTTAGATAATTTGATATTTGAAACTCAAGGACATTATGTTTTTGAAAATTTTGAGTTAAAGCAGCAGGAGTGTTTTATTAAAAGTAGCAAGTTTTCGGTCTCTAAAGAACAGTTTAAAAAGTTTAATACTTATCTTAACTATCTTAACTATCATTGTAAAAATTATCGTTTGAAATTATCTGATTATAAATTAATGAATCATTTTCTTGAAATTGAATTAGAAAAAAAAGATGGTAATTATAAGGGAAAGGGGATGTGGAGTAAAAATCATTTTAGTGTTTTGACTCAAAATAGCCATCCCGTATTTCGCTTTCAGGAACTTTCCCAAGCACTGCTTAAAAATTGGAAAAAAGTAGATACTTTTTTTTCAGGAGATATAGAGATTACACCAACGGAGGTATTGTTTCATGAATCCCTTTAAATTTGAAAATAATACTTTATATGTTCTTGATCAAAGAAAACTGCCTCATACAATAGATTATGTTGAAATAAAAAACTATCAAGAAGGAGCAAGGGCGATTACTGACATGCTTGTTCGCGGAGCTCCTGCTATTGGCTTTTTTGCTCTCTATTCGATGGTATTATGGGCAAAGCTTGATCATATTGAGAAGAAAAATTTTGATCAAGCTCTTTTACTTATGAGATCTGCTAGGCCCACCGCGGTCAATCTGAATTGTGAGTTAGATAAAGTGTATTCACTTTTTTACTCCAGAGACCATTGGGAAAAAAATCAATTAATTGATGAGCTTTTGAAACTTGCTCAGCTGCAAGTAAGTCTTTCTCAGACTAGGCATCAAGCGATGGCAGATTTAATGGTTGAGGAGTGTGAGCATAAATTCTCTTCTAAAAAATTAAACATTCTCACTCACTGCAATACCGGTCGTTTGGCTTGTGGGAGTTTAGGAACTGCTCTTGGAGCGATTTCCGTACTCCATTCTTTAGACAAAGTTGCTCATGTTTATGTCGATGAAACAAGGCCTTATTTGCAGGGCTCAAGACTCACCGCTTTTGAACTTTTGCAGGAAAATATTTCGCATTCAATTGTGGTAGAGGGATGTGCGAGCTATCTTATGAAAAATAAAATGGTTGATCTTGTGATGGTTGGAGCAGACCGCATTGCGCTTAATGGTGATACTGCTAATAAAATTGGAACTTCTAATTTATCGATTCTTGCTCATTACTATCAAATTCCTTTTTATGTTTTAGCCCCGGAATCCACATTCGATCGCACCCTAAAAACAGGGGAAGAGATTCATATTGAATTGCGAGATGAGTCTGAAATTAAGCAAAATATTTCACCAATTCAGAGTAAGGCTTTTAACCCTAGTTTTGATGTCAGCGAAGGAGCCTTGATTACTGGTATTGTGAGTGAGTTAAAAATTTATCGTGGAGGAATTGCATCATGAGAAGAGCGTCTATTGATATTGGTTCTAATAGCATACTCCTTTTGGTCGCAGACCTAGAACCTTCATTTACCATTCTACAAAGAGAATCTCATGTCACGGGACTGGGACGCGATATTGATAAGAATCAAGTCTTTATTCAAGAGGCGATGGATGAAAGTTTTAGTGTGCTTCAAGAATATCAAAAAATTATTGAATCTTTTGGATTGAAGACGAAGGATACTATTATCACTGCTACGGAAGCTTCGAGGGTAGCAAAGAATCGCCCATCTTTTTTTGCGCATATTAAAAAAGAATTAGGTTTTGATATTAAGTTGATTTCAGGAGAGCAAGAAGCGTACTTTTCTAGTTTGGGAGTTATTCGTCACAGTGCAGTAAAAGATTCTCAGGCTTTAATTATGGATATTGGGGGAGCTTCTACGGAATTTATAGAGGTACATATAAATCCTTTTAAGGTTGCAAAATCTATTAGTTTGCCCTTGGGCTCTGTTCGAGTTACCAATTATATCGCTGCTCAAAACGCTGATGAAGTTATTGCAAAGATTTTGGGTGAAAATAATTTAGAGCATTATAAAAAAGAGAAAATGATTTGTGTTGCTGGTACGATGACTTCAGTTGGCAATATGATTAAAAAAAATAAAGAATTTATTGAAGATGATCTCAATGGTTTTTCTTTTTCTTTTGATGCGTTACTTGATTTAGAAAAAAAAGTGGAAGCCCTCAGTGAGGAAAAACTATTAGTGGAATATCCTTTTTTGAAAAAAAGAGTCAAAACAATTAAGGCTGGAATTTTTTTAGCAGTAAAGTTACTTAGTTTTTTAGAAGTAAAAGAAATTGAAATTTCTACTTATGGTCTAATGTATGGAACAATTTTAAATAAGGAGATGATTGTATGAAAGTTTATTTAGTCGCAGGAAAAAGAACACCCTTTGGAAAATTTGGCGGTAGTTTTTCGAGCATAACGCCCGTTGATTTGGCTGTTCACGCAGCAACAGGCATTCTTAAAGAAACAAATTTAAATCCAGCTTTGATTGATCATGTTGTGATGGGTAATGTCATCACTTCTTCAACGGATACTATGTACGGTGCAAGACACTTAGCTCTTAAAATTGGTTGTCCTATAACAACTCCCGGCTATGTGGTGAATCGCCTTTGTGGAAGTGGTATTCAAATTATGATGGATGCTAAAAATATGATTCAATTGGGACAGGCAAACTGTGTTTTAGTAGCAGGGACTGAAAACATGAGTATGGCTCCTCACCTTACTTATGGCGCTCGCTTTGGTACGAAGTATGGTTCTTTGCAAGTAGTTGATATGCTCCTTGATGCTCTAACGGATAAATACACTCAAACACCGATGGGTATCACGGCTGAAAATTTGGCGAAGCAGTACAGCATCACCAGAGAAGAGTCCGATGCTTTTGCTTATACTTCTCATGCTAAAGCAACCAAGGCGTATAATGAAAATCTTTTTGATAGTGAAATTGTTGGGATAGAAATTAAAAATAATCTGATTACCAGAGATGAGCATTTGCGCAGCGAAACGACGATGGCTGAATTACAAAAACTTCGCCCCGCATTTGCGAAAGAGGGTGTTGTGACTCCTGCTTCTGCTTCCGGTGTAGTGGATGGTGCTTGCGCGATTCTCATTGCAAACGAAGAATTTTGTAAAAAAAATAATCTGACTCCGCTCGCTGAAATTATTGATGGTTCAGTGATTGGTGTGGATCCTACTATTATGGGAATAGGCCCCGTTCCTGCTATTAAAAATCTTTTAGAAAAAAATAAAATGAGTCTTTCGCAAATTGATTTCATAGAAATCAATGAAGCCTTTGCTCCTCAGACTCTTTCTTGTGTGAAGGCGCTTGAACTCGATCCAGCCAAATTAAATATTTGGGGAGGTGCTGTGGCTCTCGGACACCCGCTCGCAGCCTCTGGAACAAGGATTGCGCTCACGGCGGCTCGTCAACTGCAACATTATAAAAAAGAATACGCTATCGCTTCGGCGTGTATTGGAGGAGGACAAGGAATTGCCCTTCTTTTAAAGCGTGCTTAGTTTAAAGAAAATTATTTTGCAAATGAGTGTTCTTCTTATTATAGGAGGAGCGCTCTTTTTTTCTTTTCATTTTATCTATAAAGCCTATCTTAACTATCAGGCGAGGCAGGTAAATTTATACTATCCCGAATTTTCGCAAGAAGAGCCTAGCTTAGCTTTTCAAGAAATTAAAAACCAAGAAGAAACTCTTTTGCAAAAAAAAATAGAGGAAGAAAAAAAACTTCTGCCTGAAATTGCCGAAGTGCCTTTTGACGAAAGAGAATATTCTGAATCAGATGATATTATTTTAAATAATAAAAAACTGCCACATTCCTTAGAACAAGCAGGAAAGATGGTAAGTCAGTTTGAAGAAAAGCATCAGGACATGGTGAAGGGGCTGAGTAAAGGGGGACATCCTTCTTATCGCATTCTCATGACTAGTTTTGAAATGGAAAGAATAAAAAATCTCATGAGCGAGTATATAAAAAAATATGGTGCGCTTAAAGCTGATAGAGTTGAGCCTGGACAAAATATTCCAGGAGGAGCTTATTATCATCTTTATGTGAGTAATTCTGTGGCGCGAGAATTTATTCAAAACATTACTCGTTTAGATAAGGCCAAAGTTTATTTAAGCAACGACAAAAGATCCGCCCCTGAAGGGAAGACGCGCGTTTTTCTCTGGGTTAAAAGCTTATAGACGCTTTCTTGTATAAGAAAGTTGCCAGTCACCTGAGTCCAGTCTGCTAATTCTGCCCAGTTTTTTTAAAAAATCGTTTGATGTTTATGGTATTAAGGTTTGAGTAAGTGTAAAAGTTGAGGTTATTCATGCTTCTGCCAAAATCTGATTAAAATAAAATAATTATTTTATTTCGCAAAATTTTATCGAAGCCACCAAAACTGCTGCCAGTGTCCAGTCTGTCAATTCTACCTAATTCTAAAAAAAAAGATTTTATGAAATAAGTATTATTCTTTTTTTTGACACTCCTTCATTTCAGGATCAATTAAACAATCAATATTTACAGAGCTTTTGGTGTTAGTGTTTTTACTGGTTTCGGTATCAGCAGGTGCTCTTGTTGATGTTGATCCGATAGCTTCCTTGATCTCATCTTTTGCTACAGAGTAATCTTTTAAATCTTCGCGCTCTCAAAGAATAATTCAGGAGTGAATGTTCATGCCTTATTTTCCAATCAAACTGAACTTAAGGCTCAAGTGGATCTTAAAGATCAAATAAGCTTTTTTATAAAAGCGTTTAAAGACTCAGCTAATTTTATAGTTTTTGACAGCAAAATAGAAAATAATAAATTTGTTATCAATAATATTGAAATCAAAGCACAAAAAGATTTTAAGCTTTTTCTTGAGAAGATTTTGAAAATAACCCCCCCTTATCCTATTGAGAGTATTGATTTCAACAAGGTCGCTGGTGGCGGTTTTGCAGAAGTTTCCCCCACTTTTTTAGAGGTTCCGATTATTATACAAAATCCATCAAAAATTATTTTCGATGAAAAAAATTTAAAACTTAATATTAATTTTAATTTAGATAATTTGATATTTGAAACTCAAGGACATTATGTTTTTGAAAATTTTGAGTTAAAGCAGCAGGAGTGTTTTATTAAAAGTAGCAAGTTTTCGGTCTCTAAAGAACAGTTTAAAAAGTTTAATACTTATCTTAACTATCTTAACTATCATTGTAAAAATTATCGTTTGAAATTATCTGATTATAAATTAATGAATCATTTTCTTGAAATTGAATTAGAAAAAAAAGATGGTAATTATAAGGGAAAGGGGATGTGGAGTAAAAATCATTTTAGTGTTTTGACTCAAAATAGCCATCCCGTATTTCGCTTTCAGGAACTTTCCCAAGCACTGCTTAAAAATTGGAAAAAAGTAGATACTTTTTTTTCAGGAGATATAGAGATTACACCAACGGAGGTATTGTTTCATGAATCCCTTTAAATTTGAAAATAATACTTTATATGTTCTTGATCAAAGAAAACTGCCTCATACAATAGATTATGTTGAAATAAAAAACTATCAAGAAGGAGCAAGGGCGATTACTGACATGCTTGTTCGCGGAGCTCCTGCTATTGGCTTTTTTGCTCTCTATTCGATGGTATTATGGGCAAAGCTTGATCATATTGAGAAGAAAAATTTTGATCAAGCTCTTTTACTTATGAGATCTGCTAGGCCCACCGCGGTCAATCTGAATTGTGAGTTAGATAAAGTGTATTCACTTTTTTACTCCAGAGACCATTGGGAAAAAAATCAATTAATTGATGAGCTTTTGAAACTTGCTCAGCTGCAAGTAAGTCTTTCTCAGACTAGGCATCAAGCGATGGCAGATTTAATGGTTGAGGAGTGTGAGCATAAATTCTCTTCTAAAAAATTAAACATTCTCACTCACTGCAATACCGGTCGTTTGGCTTGTGGGAGTTTAGGAACTGCTCTTGGAGCGATTTCCGTACTCCATTCTTTAGACAAAGTTGCTCATGTTTATGTCGATGAAACAAGGCCTTATTTGCAGGGCTCAAGACTCACCGCTTTTGAACTTTTGCAGGAAAATATTTCGCATTCAATTGTGGTAGAGGGATGTGCGAGCTATCTTATGAAAAATAAAATGGTTGATCTTGTGATGGTTGGAGCAGACCGCATTGCGCTTAATGGTGATACTGCTAATAAAATTGGAACTTCTAATTTATCGATTCTTGCTCATTACTATCAAATTCCTTTTTATGTTTTAGCCCCGGAATCCACATTCGATCGCACCCTAAAAACAGGGGAAGAGATTCATATTGAATTGCGAGATGAGTCTGAAATTAAGCAAAATATTTCACCAATTCAGAGTAAGGCTTTTAACCCTAGTTTTGATGTCAGCGAAGGAGCCTTGATTACTGGTATTGTGAGTGAGTTAAAAATTTATCGTGGAGGAATTGCATCATGAGAAGAGCGTCTATTGATATTGGTTCTAATAGCATACTCCTTTTGGTCGCAGACCTAGAACCTTCATTTACCATTCTACAAAGAGAATCTCATGTCACGGGACTGGGACGCGATATTGATAAGAATCAAGTCTTTATTCAAGAGGCGATGGATGAAAGTTTTAGTGTGCTTCAAGAATATCAAAAAATTATTGAATCTTTTGGATTGAAGACGAAGGATACTATTATCACTGCTACGGAAGCTTCGAGGGTAGCAAAGAATCGCCCATCTTTTTTTGCGCATATTAAAAAAGAATTAGGTTTTGATATTAAGTTGATTTCAGGAGAGCAAGAAGCGTACTTTTCTAGTTTGGGAGTTATTCGTCACAGTGCAGTAAAAGATTCTCAGGCTTTAATTATGGATATTGGGGGAGCTTCTACGGAATTTATAGAGGTACATATAAATCCTTTTAAGGTTGCAAAATCTATTAGTTTGCCCTTGGGCTCTGTTCGAGTTACCAATTATATCGCTGCTCAAAACGCTGATGAAGTTATTGCAAAGATTTTGGGTGAAAATAATTTAGAGCATTATAAAAAAGAGAAAATGATTTGTGTTGCTGGTACGATGACTTCAGTTGGCAATATGATTAAAAAAAATAAAGAATTTATTGAAGATGATCTCAATGGTTTTTCTTTTTCTTTTGATGCGTTACTTGATTTAGAAAAAAAAGTGGAAGCCCTCAGTGAGGAAAAACTATTAGTGGAATATCCTTTTTTGAAAAAAAGAGTCAAAACAATTAAGGCTGGAATTTTTTTAGCAGTAAAGTTACTTAGTTTTTTAGAAGTAAAAGAAATTGAAATTTCTACTTATGGTCTAATGTATGGAACAATTTTAAATAAGGAGATGATTGTATGAAAGTTTATTTAGTCGCAGGAAAAAGAACACCCTTTGGAAAATTTGGCGGTAGTTTTTCGAGCATAACGCCCGTTGATTTGGCTGTTCACGCAGCAACAGGCATTCTTAAAGAAACAAATTTAAATCCAGCTTTGATTGATCATGTTGTGATGGGTAATGTCATCACTTCTTCAACGGATACTATGTACGGTGCAAGACACTTAGCTCTTAAAATTGGTTGTCCTATAACAACTCCCGGCTATGTGGTGAATCGCCTTTGTGGAAGTGGTATTCAAATTATGATGGATGCTAAAAATATGATTCAATTGGGACAGGCAAACTGTGTTTTAGTAGCAGGGACTGAAAACATGAGTATGGCTCCTCACCTTACTTATGGCGCTCGCTTTGGTACGAAGTATGGTTCTTTGCAAGTAGTTGATATGCTCCTTGATGCTCTAACGGATAAATACACTCAAACACCGATGGGTATCACGGCTGAAAATTTGGCGAAGCAGTACAGCATCACCAGAGAAGAGTCCGATGCTTTTGCTTATACTTCTCATGCTAAAGCAACCAAGGCGTATAATGAAAATCTTTTTGATAGTGAAATTGTTGGGATAGAAATTAAAAATAATCTGATTACCAGAGATGAGCATTTGCGCAGCGAAACGACGATGGCTGAATTACAAAAACTTCGCCCCGCATTTGCGAAAGAGGGTGTTGTGACTCCTGCTTCTGCTTCCGGTGTAGTGGATGGTGCTTGCGCGATTCTCATTGCAAACGAAGAATTTTGTAAAAAAAATAATCTGACTCCGCTCGCTGAAATTATTGATGGTTCAGTGATTGGTGTGGATCCTACTATTATGGGAATAGGCCCCGTTCCTGCTATTAAAAATCTTTTAGAAAAAAATAAAATGAGTCTTTCGCAAATTGATTTCATAGAAATCAATGAAGCCTTTGCTCCTCAGACTCTTTCTTGTGTGAAGGCGCTTGAACTCGATCCAGCCAAATTAAATATTTGGGGAGGTGCTGTGGCTCTCGGACACCCGCTCGCAGCCTCTGGAACAAGGATTGCGCTCACGGCGGCTCGTCAACTGCAACATTATAAAAAAGAATACGCTATCGCTTCGGCGTGTATTGGAGGAGGACAAGGAATTGCCCTTCTTTTAAAGCGTGCTTAGTTTAAAGAAAATTATTTTGCAAATGAGTGTTCTTCTTATTATAGGAGGAGCGCTCTTTTTTTCTTTTCATTTTATCTATAAAGCCTATCTTAACTATCAGGCGAGGCAGGTAAATTTATACTATCCCGAATTTTCGCAAGAAGAGCCTAGCTTAGCTTTTCAAGAAATTAAAAACCAAGAAGAAACTCTTTTGCAAAAAAAAATAGAGGAAGAAAAAAAACTTCTGCCTGAAATTGCCGAAGTGCCTTTTGACGAAAGAGAATATTCTGAATCAGATGATATTATTTTAAATAATAAAAAACTGCCACATTCCTTAGAACAAGCAGGAAAGATGGTAAGTCAGTTTGAAGAAAAGCATCAGGACATGGTGAAGGGGCTGAGTAAAGGGGGACATCCTTCTTATCGCATTCTCATGACTAGTTTTGAAATGGAAAGAATAAAAAATCTCATGAGCGAGTATATAAAAAAATATGGTGCGCTTAAAGCTGATAGAGTTGAGCCTGGACAAAATATTCCAGGAGGAGCTTATTATCATCTTTATGTGAGTAATTCTGTGGCGCGAGAATTTATTCAAAACATTACTCGTTTAGATAAGGCCAAAGTTTATTTAAGCAACGACAAAAGATCCGCCCCTGAAGGGAAGACGCGCGTTTTTCTCTGGGTTAAAAGCTTATAGACGCTTTCTTGTATAAGAAAGTTGCCAGTCACCTGAGTCCAGTCTGCTAATTCTGCCCAGTTTTTTTAAAAAATCGTTTGATGTTTATGGTATTAAGGTTTGAGTAAGTGTAAAAGTTGAGGTTATTCATGCTTCTGCCAAAATCTGATTAAAATAAAATAATTATTTTATTTCGCAAAATTTTATCGAAGCCACCAAAACTGCTGCCAGTGTCCAGTCTGTCAATTCTACCTAATTCTAAAAAAAAAGATTTTATGAAATAAGTATTATTCTTTTTTTTGACACTCCTTCATTTCAGGATCAATTAAACAATCAATATTTACAGAGCTTTTGGTGTTAGTGTTTTTACTGGTTTCGGTATCAGCAGGTGCTCTTGTTGATGTTGATCCGATAGCTTCCTTGATCTCATCTTTTGCTACAGAGTAATCTTTTAAATCTTCGGCTTCAAAGCTGGCAGGTGCCGTGTTGCCACTTATTTCTTTTTTTTCATTTTGAGTTCCCAAGCTTCTTTGTGCGAGGTTATTATAAAGAATTGTGTTTCGAATTTTATTGAGCTCCGGATCAATTTCTTTATCCATGCCTTTGAGATCAGTCAGTTGGTCGTTTTGATTATCTTTAGAAAAAGAATTTTTTTGTTCAAGGTTAATTGCTTGATAAATTGCTTCGCGCTCTTGTTTGAATTTAGCGGCGACTTGGCCTTTAATAGTTTCTATTTCCTCAGGAGTTATTTTTCCTTCGTTGAGTTGTTTCTGTTGTTCCTTGTTGAGATACCCCGAAAACTCGCCCTTCATCGCTTCTTCTAAATCTTTGCCTTTGAGTTTATCCAAGTTGGCTAGTTTTACAGCGGTGGTAAAGGCATGCAATTTTTTAGCTTCCTCTAGCTTTTCACTATTTCCAAAAGCAATAAAATTTTTGCACTTGGCAGGATCATTATCTTTTTTACATTCTGCAAATTCTTTATTTTTTTTCTCAAAATGTTTGGTAATGTCGTTAGTATTAAAATCTTTTGACGTATAGTTCGTGATGCGATCATAGGTATTATTTTTCTCACTTCCTGCCACAAAATTCTCTTTGCTCGCTAATGAAGATTCAGACTCTTTCCCTCCAAAAGACTTAATGACTAGATCGGTTTGGGCAATCGTTTTTTTATACTCGCGAAGACGTGCCATGAGAACACAGGCTTTGGTTTTTATAGCTTCGGTTTTTCCACTGTCGCAATCAGTCTTGATAGCGCCAATGCATGCTTTTTCATCTACGGAGCTATTGATAATTTCTTTGACTGAAACATCTTTTTTGGCTAGATCAATTTGATCTAAACCATCGTTTTCTTTTTGGTCTTTACAATAGGCCATGATTTCAAGCAGCACATTTTTACTCAGTTGGTTTTTATATATTTCAGCAAAGTCTTTTTGATCCACGATTTTTTTGTCTTTAAGGGTTTTACTTTCATCCACACCAAGAAGTTTTTCCAGACGTGACACTAAAAACTTGGTGATATCTTTTTTGGTATCATTGGCGACAAACTCAAAGGCTTTGAGTTCTAGCTTACTCGAGAGTTCTTTGAGTTTTTTTTCATCTAGAGAATTAAGTTTATCTTTGAAATTGTCAGGGTCACAGGAACCAGTACATTTGTCGATGTATTCAGTTTTAATTTGTTTATCAATATTGGCTAATTGAATATTTTTTTTATAATCAGCTCCTAGAACTGAAAAACTCACAAAGCATAAAAAGACAAATCCCTTCATATACATATCTTATCGGCATTTATAGGAATTATATAAAGATGAGTGACAGGCTATTTATTCATTCATTTAAGTGTGTCTTTTTATGGGCAGACGTAAGCCTTATGTAACACATAAACATCAAACCAAAACAGCATCTCAATTCTTCACTTATCAACTTAGTTAGAAATCCGGGATCAAAAAAATACTGAGTCCTTTTTCCATGGACCAGACTGCCATGTGCCTTAAAATCAATTGTTTACACTTATTTGTTTGACTCACTGGTATTTGTAAAATTTTCATATGCTCTCCATTTAAGTTGTTAAAAATACTGGTTTAGATACAATTCTTTTTCTATGAAGGTATTTATCTCTTTAATAATTATTTGTGTGTCCTCAATGGCATGGGCGCAACTTATTTCAGTTAAAACTCTTAACGAGCAAAAACTGGGGCCCTTTTTACCCAATTATCCGATTAACGAATTAGAGAAAGACTTACTTCGACGCACCGTGGATCCAGCAGATGCTTCAGCACCTCTCAACAGTGTTGTGGGTACTCCCAACGTAGAAACTCAAAAAGCAGTCAATTATATTCAGTCTGTTATAGATAAAATTTTAGCTGTGAGGAATAATCCGGACAATGTAAAAGTAATTTTGAGTATTTATCCTTCTAAAAATACTTTTTTTACTTCTCAAAAACTCAAG
>CAYQEW010000021.1:0-17515 GCA_964416605.1 uncultured Bacteriovoracaceae bacterium
TTTTTTTAAAAGATCAACATTGTCGGCATTAAGGCCAAAATGCTGATTATAGTGAGCCGTATCAAGATTGAGCATTTCATGTCTTTCAAACTGCATTCTGAGCATAATGACAACATCGGCAGTTTTTAAAGCGGTAGCAAAATCTTGAGAGTCATTTATTTGTAAAGAGGAAGGACCGCAAAAAGAAATTTGAGAATTAAAATTTTTCCATAAATCGATATGTGATTTTGCCACACGACTGTGTTTTATATCGCCGCAAATAACGATGTGAAGATTATCAAGAGTCTTTTTTTCTTTATAGATAGTCATCATATCAAGAAGGGCTTGGGTTGGGTGATGGCGAGTACCACTTCCTGCATTGATAAGAGACAAAGGAGAATGAGGTGTAATCTCATGGATAAGAGAATTGTCACTGTGTCTGATAATGGCAGCTTTTGTCCCCATCATGGCAAGCATTTTGAGGGTATCAAGAAGGGTTTCTCCTTTTTTAAGACTTGATGTTTCGATGGGGAAATTTAAAAAATGATGCCCTAAATTATGGGTCGCAATTTCAAAGCTACAGCGAGTGCGAGTGCTATTTTCAAAAAAAAGAGAAGCGATATGAAAGGGTTTTGCTGGTAATTGAAAAGGATTTTTAGAAAAATAAAGGGACTGATCCAATAAGGATAAAATAACATCTAAAGAAAGGTGATTAATATCGACTAGGTGTCTGATAAATCTCCTTTTTAATGGTTACTTGTTCGTTTCGCATGTAAAGACATATTGGCCAATATCCTTTAGAATGACAAGTCTAAAGGATATATTTTGGAACAAATAAAATTTCATTTAAAGTCAGATTTTTCGCCTACGGGAGATCAACCAGAAGCCATAGAAGCTTTAGTGAAAGGCTTTACAGAGGGTAAAAAAAGACAAACGCTCCTTGGAGTTACTGGTTCAGGTAAAACTTTTACCATGGCTAATATCATTGAAAGATTGGGTAAAAAAACATTGATTCTTGCTCCTAATAAAACCTTAGCTGCTCAACTCTATGGAGAGTTTAAAGATTTTTTTCCAGATAACGCCGTGGAGTATTTTGTTTCTTACTATGATTATTATCAACCAGAAGCCTATGTTCCAAGCTCTGATGTTTATATTGAAAAAGATTCTTCGGTCAATGATGAGATCGATAAACTTCGTCATAGTGCTACTCGAAGCCTTTTAGAGCGTGAAGACGTTATTGTTATCGCGAGTGTGAGTTGTATTTATGGAATTGGGTCTCCAGAGGAATATGGAAAATTTCGACTTGCTTTGATTAAGAATGATAAAATTTCAAGAGATGAACTTCTTAAAAAATTAGTTGATATTCAATATAAAAGAAATGACTACGATTTTGCTCGTGGATGTTTTCGAGTGAGAGGAGATAGTGTTGAAATTTTTCCTGCCCATGAAGATAGTCAAATTGTGCGACTAGAGTTTTTTGATGATGAGATTGAAAGTATTTTTATTGTAGATCCTCTCCGCGGAAGAATTCTAAAGGAGATAAATACAATTGTTATCTATCCTTCCTCTCACTATGTTGTAGGGCAGGATCGTCTTAAAGAAGCCATGAAAAACATACGCATTGAGTTGCGTGAAAGATTGCAGGAATTTAAAGCTCAAAATAAATTACTAGAGGCTCAAAGACTTGAACAGCGAACGATGCTCGATCTAGAGTTTTTAGAAGAAATGGGTTTTTGTTCAGGGATCGAAAATTATTCTCGTCATTTAACAGGAAGTAATGCTGGCGATCCACCTCCAACCTTGGTGGATTTTTTTCATTCAGATTTTTTGTTAATTGTAGACGAGTCACATATTGCGATTTCTCAGATAGGGGGAATGTATAAAGGAGATCGCGCACGCAAAATGAATCTTGTTGATTTTGGATTTCGTCTTCCCAGTGCTCTCGACAACAGACCTTTAAATTTTTCGGAATTTGATAGTAAGTGCGATCAAGTTCTTTACGTCTCAGCTACCCCAACTGATTATGAAATAAAAGAAAGCCAAGGAGAATTTGTTGAACAGATTATTCGTCCAACAGGACTTCTCGATCCTATTATTGAGGTAAGAGATGCGGCAACTCAAGTAGATGATCTCATGGCTGAGTCTCGTAAAGTTATAGAAAAAGGTTTTCGTGTTTTAGTCACAACCCTTACCAAAAAATTAGCAGAAGAACTTACCAAATATTTTACAAGTATGGGACTTAAAGTAAAGTACCTTCATTCAGATGTAGATACTTTGGAACGGATTGAAATTATCCAAGCTTTGCGAAAAGGTGAGTTTGATATTTTAGTGGGAATTAATCTTTTGCGAGAAGGACTTGATATTCCCGAAGTCGCATTGGTGGGTATTTTAGATGCTGACAAAGAAGGTTTTTTACGCTCAACAAGATCTCTTATTCAGACAATTGGAAGGGCTGCCAGAAACAGTGAAGGACGAGTTATTCTGTATGCATATAAAGTGACAAAAAGTATGCAAGAGGCAATTGATCTTACTCGGAATAGACGTATTAAGCAGATTAAGCACAATGAACAAAATGGGATTACGGCAAAAACTATTTTGAAAAATATTTCTGGTGGAGTTATTGAAACCCTTAGAGGGAAAGTTAAAAATAAAAAAAATAAAAGTGAGAAAGTAGTATTTGAAGGTGAATTAAACACGGCAAGTATTGATCGGCACATAGAAAAACTAAAGCAAGAGATGAAAGAATATGCAAAAGAATTAGAATTTGAAAAAGCGGCAAAAATTAGAGATGAAATAAAAAAACTTTCTCAAATGAGAATGAGTCTTTAAAAGCTATTTTTTATTTTGAGCCAACTGTCTTGAGAGACACGTCCTTTTTGAACCAGCAGGTGATGGGGAGCTTGCAAGGTTTTTACTTCTTGAACCCACCATCCATTTTGATGGCAAAATTTTATAAGCTTCACAGGGTCGACTAATTCATCTTGGGCAGAGTAGAAAATCTTTATTGGAAATTGAAAAATTATTTTTTTACTAGATTGAAGTTTTTCTGCCAAGGAAAAAAGCTTTGCATACTCACCGATGGAAACTCCTCTCTTGGCGCGAATATCAGAAGGGGCAAAACTTGGAATAGTTACTCCCTCTGGAAGTAATGAGCTGGCGTAATTTAAAAATCCTAAATATTGAGGCGTTATAGCAGGAGCCAATAAAACAACGTTAATCGGAGGATTGGAAAGATTTATTTCCTCAAGCGCACTTAGCACAAGTAAGCCTCCCAGAGAGAAAGCGATGATTTGCCATGGTTGGTTATTTTTTGCTGCGAGTGAAGATATTTTAATAATTTCTTTTTTGACGTGACCGAGCCAGAGGTCCGGATCCGCAGGTAAGGCATGGTTAAAGATAGTAGACTGATTATTTATTTCTTTTATTAAATCATTGAAGACGATTGGCTTATTATTTAATCCATGAAAAAAAACGGTCATTTTTTTATTTTGATCTTGAGCAAATATGGAAAAACTAAGTATGGCAAAGATCAATACTTTATTCATGTTAGTTTCCTTTTGGAATGGATGAGGTAAATTCCAAGGAAAATACAAAGATAAGAAAGTATTTTGTAAAGTGAGAATTCTGCTTTTTGAAAGATGATCTCTAGAAGTCCAGACCATAAGACTGCCAAGCTCATAATTGCGTTACCTTGGCTACTTTGGAATTTTTTTAAAATATTCATTAGAATGAGTTGAACAATGAGTCCTAGAAGTGCGCAAGTTAAAAGTATAAGAGAGATAGTCATTGAATAAACAACAAATCCTTTTTCTTTTAATAAAAAAGTAAGAGGAAGAAGTGTTAATGATAAAAAGAACACAGTTATAACCGGAGCATTTTTTTCACTCGATTTCTCAATTGAGATAATGGAGAGAGAAAAACATAAAGCCCCAAAAAAACCAATAATGTAATTGCGCAAAGGCACAATGTGGGAAGTCGGTCCATAAAGGATAACGACGCTTAAAAGTAAAAAGAGACTGCCAAGCATTTTGGAGGTTGTAATTTTTCGCTTGTAAAAAAAAAGTTCTAAAACAAGGATAAGAACAGGTGCAATTGAATTAATAATCATGGCGTTACTAATTGTAATTTCTTGAACATTGAAAAAAAGCAATATGATTCCAAGTGAGCCAAATATGGAGCGAGAATAGAGCCAATAGGGCTTTGTTTTGAGGAGAGGGATAATCCTCTTATAGACAAGAGGGGTTAAAATAAGAAGGCTTAAAAAGGAACGAATGAAAATAATAAAGTTAGAAGAATAAAACGGTTTTAAATACAGGACGAGAAACAGCATGATACCATAAAGAACAGAATTAGAAATTGCCAGTAAGTACATAGATTGGTGATTATATCTTTTATGAAGTGAATAAGTAGAGAGTTTGAAAATATTACAGGGTGACATAATTTATTTTGTCATTGCATTACTGAGTAGATATTTTTCTCCCAAAAAATTATTGGGAGATACTATGCGCTTTTTATTATTGCTTTTACTTTTTGTATTGGTGAGCTGCGAGCCAATGACCATGTTTCAAATGGACGCTTCTGCAAGGAAGTCTGAGGTTGATCAAGTCGTTCAGAATTTGCGTCGTTACTATGCGATGCTTTCGGTCAAAAAAACCTTTTATTTTAAAGAAAATATTCATGATTTAGAGTTCAAGGAATACAGTTTTCCTGATTTAGTTAAAACCGTTGTAAGACTTGCTGGCCGGGAGCAAACGAATGAAGAATTTGTCGTGCTGATACAAAGGTTTTACGCGAGTTTAAGAGATGCTCATGCAAGTTTTTCGGTTATTCCTTCTTCCCTTCCAGGCAGAGCTCATATTGCCTATTTGGGGCCCATTGTTGAAAGAGAAGGAAGTTACGCTAAAATTGTAGAAATTAATCCTTTATTTCAATATCTTCCTTTGCAAAAAGGAGATTTGATCACTCACATAAATGGCATGCCGATACTCGATTATATTGACAGATATATGACTCAAACGAGAAATCTAGGCAATAAACAATCAAATTATAGTTTTTTAATGAACAGTATTTTTAATCGCGATTCTTTACGCCACATTATGCCTAAGGACGGCGAAGAAATAAAAGTTTCTTTTTTACGTGGAACTGAGAAATTAGAAGAAACACTTAACTGGATTGTGCGCGATCGCTTAGATTTCAAAGCAGACTTAAAAGAAGTCGAAGCAAAGCTTAAAAATAATGAAAAAATAACATCAATTAAAATTACAGATGTAAAAACGGGAAAAGATTTTCGCTTTGGACTTCTTAATTCCATCAACAAGCTCATTGATTTGCGCGAATATCAGAAGGGGCAAAACTTGGAATAGTTACTCCCTCTGGAAGTAATGAGCTGGCGTAATTTAAAAATCCTAAATATTGAGGCGTTATAGCAGGAGCCAATAAAACAACGTTAATCGGAGGATTGGAAAGATTTATTTCCTCAAGCGCACTTAGCACAAGTAAGCCTCCCAGAGAGAAAGCGATGATTTGCCATGGTTGGTTATTTTTTGCTGCGAGTGAAGATATTTTAATAATTTCTTTTTTGACGTGACCGAGCCAGAGGTCCGGATCCGCAGGTAAGGCATGGTTAAAGATAGTAGACTGATTATTTATTTCTTTTATTAAATCATTGAAGACGATTGGCTTATTATTTAATCCATGAAAAAAAACGGTCATTTTTTTATTTTGATCTTGAGCAAATATGGAAAAACTAAGTATGGCAAAGATCAATACTTTATTCATGTTAGTTTCCTTTTGGAATGGATGAGGTAAATTCCAAGGAAAATACAAAGATAAGAAAGTATTTTGTAAAGTGAGAATTCTGCTTTTTGAAAGATGATCTCTAGAAGTCCAGACCATAAGACTGCCAAGCTCATAATTGCGTTACCTTGGCTACTTTGGAATTTTTTTAAAATATTCATTAGAATGAGTTGAACAATGAGTCCTAGAAGTGCGCAAGTTAAAAGTATAAGAGAGATAGTCATTGAATAAACAACAAATCCTTTTTCTTTTAATAAAAAAGTAAGAGGAAGAAGTGTTAATGATAAAAAGAACACAGTTATAACCGGAGCATTTTTTTCACTCGATTTCTCAATTGAGATAATGGAGAGAGAAAAACATAAAGCCCCAAAAAAACCAATAATGTAATTGCGCAAAGGCACAATGTGGGAAGTCGGTCCATAAAGGATAACGACGCTTAAAAGTAAAAAGAGACTGCCAAGCATTTTGGAGGTTGTAATTTTTCGCTTGTAAAAAAAAAGTTCTAAAACAAGGATAAGAACAGGTGCAATTGAATTAATAATCATGGCGTTACTAATTGTAATTTCTTGAACATTGAAAAAAAGCAATATGATTCCAAGTGAGCCAAATATGGAGCGAGAATAGAGCCAATAGGGCTTTGTTTTGAGGAGAGGGATAATCCTCTTATAGACAAGAGGGGTTAAAATAAGAAGGCTTAAAAAGGAACGAATGAAAATAATAAAGTTAGAAGAATAAAACGGTTTTAAATACAGGACGAGAAACAGCATGATACCATAAAGAACAGAATTAGAAATTGCCAGTAAGTACATAGATTGGTGATTATATCTTTTATGAAGTGAATAAGTAGAGAGTTTGAAAATATTACAGGGTGACATAATTTATTTTGTCATTGCATTACTGAGTAGATATTTTTCTCCCAAAAAATTATTGGGAGATACTATGCGCTTTTTATTATTGCTTTTACTTTTTGTATTGGTGAGCTGCGAGCCAATGACCATGTTTCAAATGGACGCTTCTGCAAGGAAGTCTGAGGTTGATCAAGTCGTTCAGAATTTGCGTCGTTACTATGCGATGCTTTCGGTCAAAAAAACCTTTTATTTTAAAGAAAATATTCATGATTTAGAGTTCAAGGAATACAGTTTTCCTGATTTAGTTAAAACCGTTGTAAGACTTGCTGGCCGGGAGCAAACGAATGAAGAATTTGTCGTGCTGATACAAAGGTTTTACGCGAGTTTAAGAGATGCTCATGCAAGTTTTTCGGTTATTCCTTCTTCCCTTCCAGGCAGAGCTCATATTGCCTATTTGGGGCCCATTGTTGAAAGAGAAGGAAGTTACGCTAAAATTGTAGAAATTAATCCTTTATTTCAATATCTTCCTTTGCAAAAAGGAGATTTGATCACTCACATAAATGGCATGCCGATACTCGATTATATTGACAGATATATGACTCAAACGAGAAATCTAGGCAATAAACAATCAAATTATAGTTTTTTAATGAACAGTATTTTTAATCGCGATTCTTTACGCCACATTATGCCTAAGGACGGCGAAGAAATAAAAGTTTCTTTTTTACGTGGAACTGAGAAATTAGAAGAAACACTTAACTGGATTGTGCGCGATCGCTTAGATTTCAAAGCAGACTTAAAAGAAGTCGAAGCAAAGCTTAAAAATAATGAAAAAATAACATCAATTAAAATTACAGATGTAAAAACGGGAAAAGATTTTCGCTTTGGACTTCTTAATTCCATCAACAAGCTCATTGATTTGCGCCAATATCTGACGGAAGAAGGCTATATCAAATTAGAGCCAAAGAGTTCTTTTGAAAGAATTTTAAAAGGACAGGACAGCCAACTTTTTACGCGCTTAACGATGAGTGCTGAAAAAAGAGATATGTTTGGAAGAGAGATTCCTAAAACACGTATGGATATTTTAAGAGAAGAAAGAAATGTTCCCGAAAATGTGATGCTTCCCTCAAAAGATAAATATATTTATCCCGCGTACATTCAAAATGTAGGTAAGCAAAAAGTAGGTTATATCCGCATTGATACCTTCTCTCCAGATGAAAGTCTTTTGATGCAAAATGGTATTACGGATGATGTAAATGATTACGCGGTTAAGGAACTCAAAGAAACCTTAGCTTGGTTTAAAGCGAACGGTGTAAAAAAAGTAGTTGTCGATACAATCAATAATCCTGGAGGAGCGTTGCACCTTGTGGCAGGAGTGACTCAAGCCTTAAGCGGAGAAAAAGTAGAACAAATTAAAATGCAATTTGGGATTAAAGAATCTTGGCTTAAAGATTTTTACCAAATGAGTACAGTGGTGGGAGATGAGCATTTGCGTAAAAAATATGAAATTATTTACAACGAATTATTAGCGGATCAAAAAAAGGGACTCACTCTTTCTTCAAAAGCCTATCCGACAGATATTATTATGCCGGGCCATCCTTTCCTGAAGCCCAATGCCGATTTAAAAAATTATAAATTTGATTATGTGGTTCTTGCCAATGAAGGGAATGCTTCCTGTGGGGATATTTTTGTCGCCAATATTGTGGACAATCATCTCGGTGTTGTGGCAGGGGCTCAAACGATGGGAGCAGGTGGAAATGTTGTTGGGCATGATTCTAAAAGTTATTTAAATTTCAAACAACGCACAACTGAATCAGCCTTAGTGCGTCTTAACGGCGAATACATCGAAAACAATGGGGTGAAGCCTCATATCGAAGTGAAGGATATTTATAATCTTATTGATTCAAAATATAAAGAGATCGTGGATTTCGCAACAGACTTACTTTCTAAAAAGAATGATTTGTATTTGAAAATGAAAGAAAAAATCCAAGCCAAACAAACGATAAAATCAGTTAGTTTGAGCTTAAGCTGTAATAAATGGTTTAAGAAAGCGAAAAAATAAAATTTATCTCGCGTTCGTTCGTTCAGGAGCAGGATAGGTAAAAGTACCTGCTCTTTCTTTAGCTTTTTCGGCTGAATTACTAATGAGAGAATCCTCTTCCTCCCCGCACTCTACATCAAGAGCATTAACGTAGTTTGTTGCTATTACAGAGGCTCCTTTTTCTGGATAGTATGTATACCCAATATTTTGAACAGATTTCTCGTCATCCCCGATATGAAATCCATATGAATATCTGTTCAAAATATTTTTCTTTAAACTAATTACACCTTGATTAATTTCAAAGTGGCCATAGGCATTGTTCGAAGACTTGGAGACAACTTTTCCATTTTGATTGGAATTCGTGTATTCTTTAAATTGGCCACTTACTGAAAACTGAGCATAGTCATTAATAGGAAGATCAGATCCTTGATCAATAAGACAAGAAGATTTTTCAGTTTTTATGTGAATATCTTTTTTTGCATAAAAAGCAAATATATAGTATTTTCTATCGGCACAAATTTGGGGAATTGCAGCTAGAAGAGACCTCGCTTCGAGGACTGGCTTACACTTCATTTTGGATGAATTCAGCAGGTAATACTGAGAACTTTGCGCCCAAAGTTGAAAAGAAGAAAGAAGCAAGGTAAATAAAATAATATTTTTCATACTGCTCTGTTCGGATAATAGTAAAAACAACTTGAGTAGAAGGGGTATTTATGAGTTTTCTTGGTATGCGCCATGTCGCAATCCCAGTTCAAAGTATCGCGCGGGCGAGAAAATTTTACTGTGAGCACTTTGGTTTTTATCCTTATTATGAGAAAGACCAAGAGAAGTGGTCGATGGTTGTAAAGAATGGCACCTCAATAAGTTTTTTAGAAGTTTCACCAAATAATGATCAAGAGGCACCCAGCGAGGCAGGGCATTATCGTCATTTTGGATTATGTTATAGCTCCAAAGAAGAAGTAGTTGAGCTTTTTGAAAAACTAAAAACCACTTACCATTGTCATAGCCTTAAAGAGCATCGCGACAAAAGTTTTGGTTTTTATATGAAAGACACCGAAGGAAATAATTTAGAGGTTATTTTTATTCCTTCGGCGCCTTATATTCAGGAAGAAGCGAATCAAACTATCTATGCTCTTATTCATAATACTTCTTTGCTCACTCAACTGAAAAACAATATGCCTTTAAAAAAAATTCAAGAGGTTTCTTCTTCAGAAGCGATGCTTCTATCTCATCAGCAAATCATTGTCACGGATAGCGAGGTGGAATTTAAGCATCCAGGGTTAATCTCTTTAAAAGGGGCGATGGATTTATCCGTTGATACTTGGATGAATTATCTTGTCGATCAAATCTCTTCTTTAAAGCGTTGATAACTTTCAAACAAAGAAAGAAAATGAGGGTCGGTCATTTTGTTGACCGCACAGCCCTTTGCATTGATGGAGTGATTACAATTAGAAAAGGTGCAACGTAAAGCGAGATCACTGATTTCCGTGAACGCTTCATCTAGTTCATTCACGCTCATATCATCAAGACTAAAAGAACGAATGCCTGGGGTGTCGACAATATAAAAATTTTTACAATCGATAATTTCCGCCCATGTCGTGGTGTGGCTTCCTTTGTTCACTTTAGCCAGAGCTTTGGTTTTTAATTCAAATTCATTGTCACTGAGAACATTAATGAGGGAGCTTTTCCCCACCCCTGATTGGCCCAAGAAAATAGCGGTTTTATCTTTGAGAAATTGTTTTAATTCATTGCATTTATTGTGATCAAAAATAGAAGTGGTGTGAGCCTTACAGCCTAACCACTGAATATGTTCCATCTCTTGATGTATTTCAAAATGTTCGTTTTGATATTGATCAAATTTATTGAAGAGCACAACCAAGGGAATTCCCCACAGGCGCGCCCGCAAGAGATAACGGTGCAAAAGTCCTCGTTTATATTCAGGATAAGAGCAAGAAGCAATAAAGAAAATACAATCAATATTAGAGGCAATTATTTTTTTCTTTTTTTCACGCGCCAGATTGCGAAAGATATAATTTTTGCGAGGAAGTAGTTCCGTTATAGAATACTCATTATGATGAGAATCAAAATGAATAATAACCTCATCACCAACGACTAAGTCTCCATGTTTTAAAAGATTGCCATGGGCAATGGCTTGAATTTTTTTACCTTCCAAAGCGCATTCAAATTGTCTCATGGAAGATTTTATGATTTTAGCTTGCATCTTTACTTAGTATGCCTGAATTTTCTTTATATGGAAAAAATCTTGTTTGACAGTTAGAGGGAGGACGGGTAAATTTTCCTTTCTCAAATATCGTGCGCTGATAGCTCAGCTGGATAGAGCAACGGATTTCTAATCCGTAGGTCGCAGGTTCGAGTCCTGCTCGGCGCGCCATTTTTTATTCATGTCTATAATTATTACTCATTTCCGCCACAAAGCATTTTAAAGCACTTATCTTTTCGCTAAAATAGCTTAAAGGAGCTTTTATGCTTAAGAAATTTTTTATTATTTGTCTTTTGGGGGCCAAAGTTTCTCTGGGTTGCCTTGGAGGTCAATACGATCTTTATAACGATAAAAGAATTGTTCTGATGGCAAATAAAATAATTGTGACAAATGATAAAGAAGAAAAAAAAGAATATTTTTTAAAAGATGCTTTAATTGGTCAAAGCATTTCTGTCCCAAGTGGCATTGTGAAATGGAGTTCTGATACGATTACTCTTTTTGCAAGAAGTGCAGATATGTATGGCATCCAAGAGTCCAAATATTTGATTTATTTTGGAGGCATGTTTGCACCAGATTGGTCTTTAGTGACGATTAAATCAAATTATATTGGCAATGGTGTTTCAGCGAGAGGTGGCTGTAGCGTTTCTGTCGACGCTGATTATCAGCCCTTGCGTCAAGAATAGAGTGTGATAAGAGAGATTTCTGAAGGGACCGCAAATCGATTCGCTGGTCCCCAATACCCTGTTCCTGGATTCACGTACACCCACATATTTTTGTACTGATTGAGACCTTGATAATATCGATGAACAAGTCCAACCACCAGATTAAAAGGGAAAAATTGCCCTGCATGAGTATGTCCTGAAAATTGCAGATGAAAACCCAGTGGCTCAGCTTCAAAACACGCATCAGGACGGTGAGAAAGTAGTATGTTGAGATCTGTTTTTATGTCACTTCGTCGTGCTCGAGAAGTGTCAGGCTTATGATGAGGAAGTGTTTTCTCTCCCATCGGATCAGTCACGCCAGCAATCAGTACCAATGCATTATTGATTGAGAGGATTTTATTTTCGTTAAGAAGAGGCTTCATACCAAGCTCCGTTATTTCTCGCAGAAGACTTTCTACTTCCCAGTAATACTCGTGGTTTCCAGTGACATAAAAAACGCCGTATTTCGCTTTGAGTTTTTTGAGCGGGGCAATCAAATCGTGAATCGAAAAGGATTTGGCATCGACGAGATCTCCTGTAATAAAAATAAGATCAGGATTTTCTTGATTGGTTAAGTGAACAACTTTTTCGACATACTCCTTGCGTATTGTGGGGCCCACATGAAGATCGGAAATTTGCGCTATTTTTAATCCCTTTAAATCCTCAGGTAGATTTGGCAGAGTGATGGCAATCTTTTTAAGATTAGGACCTTTCAAAGCTTGAATAAGCCCTAGTCCTGCTATTCCGGAAGAGAGTCCAAAAAGAGAAAGATAGAGATTGGGGGAAAAAAATTGACGTCTTGTGGCATCGTGAAAGGATTCTGGAAAAAAACGAGTAAAAAAAGAAGAGATGATATTGATTAAATCAAAAGGAAGAGAGAAAAAAATAAACGTTCCCCAAACGCCCATGGCTAGGGTACCTGTCCATGTGAGTGCTTTGTACCATGTGGCATTAAAAACCGATGTGTCGTAACGATAGGCAATTTGACTGCCGAGCATGAGAATAAATAAAAAAATAGTTAAACCAAGAGCAATCGAGTGTGCATGAGGCCATATTTGAGTGCCTTTATAAGCAGTATAGCCAACCATGAGGAAAATAATGAAAAAGAAGAGAACCAACTGCAATCGCATAAAGGGATTCTAATTGACTCCTTCTGCTTTGCATAGAGTTGACTTTGGTCAATATCTTTTCAATCATAAAAAAATGAAAGTAAATAAAAAACAAGCATCCTTTATTTTAAAAAAAATTCAAGAGTGGAAATCCTCTGATGTCCTTGATGATACTACTGCACTTCGTATGCAAGAGAGTTTGGAGATTATTCCTTTCGACTTTAAAAAACTTGCCAAGTATTCTTTTTGGATTTCGGTTAGCTGTATGGTTGCAGCGGTGATTTCTTTTTTTGCGGATGATGTTTTGCGCAGATTTATTGAAAAATTATTTAATACATCTCACGTTATCAAATTTCTTTTGTTTTCATTTTTTTCAATCGTGATATACCTCTTCACTTTTTTAAGACGCCAAAGAAAACCTGATTTACTTTATAGCCATGAAGCTCTTTTTGCCGTGGCGAGTTTTATTGCTATCGGCTCATTTTATCAATTGGGTATGATGATCGACTCGGGCAAAGGTCATTTTTCGTTACTTCTATTACTGGCATTTGGCGTTTACGCATTCGTTGCTTTTTTATTGCAAACGTCAATCGTTTGGATTTGTTCGCTTCTGGCATTGGGTGCTTGGCTAGGCTTTGAGACGGTTTATATGTCGAAGTGGGAGCCTTATTTTTTAGGTATGAATTATCCCATGCGATTTGTATTCTTGGGACTTGTTTTAACTTTAGGAGCATTCCTTTTAAAAAAATATAAGAGAGGCGAGCAGTTCTATCTTTCTTCTTTATTTATAGGGCTATTATATTTATTTGGTGCTCTTTGGGCTCTTTCTATTTTTGGCAATTACGGTGATTTGTATTCTTGGCATCAGGTTAAGCAATGGGAGTTACTCCATTGGAGTCTCTTGCTCGCTTTGGTAAGCGGCATTTCTCTTTTTCATGGATTAAAACAAGAGAACATTTTGACCAAAAACTTTGGTATCATTTTTATTTTACTTAATCTTTATACGCGCTTTTTTGAATACTTTTGGAATACGTGGCACAAAGCATTCTTTTTCAGTGTACTCGGGCTGAGCTTTTGGTTACTGGGACGAAAAGCGGAGAAAATTTTTAATTACCAATCTATTGGAAAATAATCTTTTAAAAATTTTCCACACCAGTGAGTGCCTGTATTGATCCCATCAATTAAAGGATCTAGAACACGAGCGGCGCCATCCACAATATCAAGAGGAGGTTGAAAATCGTGAACCTCTTGTTTGAAGTTGGCAAGATCAACGGGATCTTCATCGGTGACCCAACCAGTATCGACGGCGTTCATATAGATACCATGTTTAGAAAGTTCACCTGCACTAGTATGGGTGAGCATATTGAGGGCTGCCTTGGCCATATTGGTGTGAGGGTGTCTTTCTTCTTTTTTAAAGCGATGAAATTTTCCTTCCATGGCGGTGACATTGATAATATGTTTTTTGCCAGTGTTGTCTCTTTTCATCATGGGAGCAAGACGATTGCATAAAACAAAAGGGGCGATCGCATTGACGAGCTGAACCTCAAACATTTCAGCAATCGGTATTTCACCTAATTTAAGTCGCCAACTATTCACTTTTCGCAAATCGACTTGTTGCAAATCCACATCGAGTTTTCCGACAGGAAAAATTTCATCGACTTCGAGCCCTTCATCAAAACTATAGGGAATTTGAGAAAGGAGTGCTGAAGAGCTGATGCCCATTCCGGTGCTACGGCTGTGCCACTGAATTGGCAAGTTCTCATCCTTGGGGTCTGCTAGTTTGGCAATTTTTTCTTTACACTCTCTGTAATTATTTAAGACGATTTGAGAATCAGCTTCTAAGAGTTCTTCGCCTTTTAATTCATCTTCAATCATATGTTTATAAAAAGCGGTAGGGCGTCTTACCGTTTGCGCGGCATTATTAATAAGAATATCGAGACGAGGATAGGTTTCTTCAATATGGCGTGCAAAAATTTCAACGCTGGGAGTATGCCTTAAATCAAGACCATAAATATGAAGACGATGTTTCCAGTTTTCAAAATCATGCTCTTTCGAAAACCTCTTGGCAGAATCAATCGGGAAACGAGTGGTGGCAATAACCTCTGCTCCAGAGCGCAATAAGATAAGGGCAATATGAAAACCGATTTTAACGCGCGAGCCGGTTAAAAGGGCAATTTGACCATTTAGATCAGCGCTTTGAAAACGTTTTAAATAGTTAAACTCCGCACAGCGCTGGCACATCGAATCATAAAAATGGTGGAGATAAACAAACTCTTCTTTGCAGACATAGCAATTGCGAGGTGAGTTTAATTTTTTAAAGGTCGTATCCTTGGGAGGTTCTATTTGCATCGGGGCAGAAAAAATGGTGTTTGTGCGTGCCGCTCTAATCCCTGTATTACCGCGACTTGTTTTATCTTCATTAAAAGTTTTTGCTTTGAGAACTTGGCGTATTTTTTTGATATTTTTTTTCTTTTCTTGATGATCTGGACGAGAAAAACGGCCCGTCACTTGAAAAAGTTTAATTTTGTCTTCGGGGTTTATATTGATAAGTTCTTCTCGATTATCAATAAGGTATTGCAGTAAATTAATGCAAGATTCAATATTTTCGGCGGTAGGCTTCATGGGCGCCAAGATACCACTAATTTTTACAACTCTCAAATGCTTTGCTTGACAATTTTTAGCGAGAAAGCGACTCTTGCGCTTAATAAAAGGATATTAAATGATCAGTACGAATAACGTGGGTTTAGGCTTTGGCGGGAGAAAATTATTTGATGATGTGAATGTCAAATTTACTCCAGGCAATTGCTATGGACTTATTGGCGCTAATGGTGCGGGAAAATCGACATTCTTAAAAATTCTTTCGGGTGAAATTGAGCCGCAAACAGGTGCCGTCATTATTGACTCTAAGCTGAGACTTTCTATTTTAAAACAAGATCATTTTGCTTTTGATGAGTACAGTGTTCTCGATACAGTTCTTTTAGGAAATCAGCGTCTCTATAAAGTAATGAAAGAGAAAGATGCTCTTTATACAAAAGAAAATTTTTCTGATGCAGACGGTATTAAAGCTTCGGAGCTTGAAGCGGAATTTGCCGAGATGAATGGCTGGGAAGCGGAATCAGAGGTAGGGCTCTTGCTCGCAGGTCTTGGATTAGGAGAAAGTTATCTATTGATGCAAATGACGGAACTGACCGGGGGAGAAAAAGTAAAAGTACTTCTTGCGCAAGCACTTTTTGGTAATCCAGATATTTTGCTTCTCGATGAACCTACCAACCACCTCGATATAAAGGCGATTGCTTGGCTTGAAAATTTTATTATGAATTTTAAAAATACGGTGATCGTTATTTCCCACGATAGGCATTTTTTGAATACAGTATGTACTCATATTGCTGATATTGATTATGGTAAAATTCAAAGCTATACCGGAAACTATGAGTTTTGGAAAAATGCCAGTGAACTAGCTCAAAGACTTAATAGTAATATCAATAAAAAAGCTGAAGAAAAAGCACAAGAGCTTAAAGCCTTTATTCAACGCTTTAGTGCCAATGCCTCTAAATCTAAACAGGCAACATCAAGAGCAAAACAACTTGAGAAACTACAGTTTGTTGATTTACCTGCATCGAGCAGAAAATATCCTTTTGTGCAATTTGATATTAAACGTGAAGCGGGAAAAGATATTTTAAAAATTGAGAATCTTTCCAAAGAAATTGATGGTGTTAAATTTTTAGATAATATCAATTTGGTCGTCAATAAAAATGATAAAATTGCTTTTATTTCGGATTCCGATTTAGCCATTACGACCTTATTTCAAATTCTTGCTAAAGAAATGGAGCCCGATAAAGGAACTTTTACTTGGGGAGTCACAACATCTATGTCCTACTTCCCAAGCGATAATACGAAGTATTTTTCCGATGGAACTCTCGATTTAGTTAATTGGCTCAGACAATACTCGGAAGATCAGTATGAATCTTTTCTGCGAGGCTTTCTAGGCAAGATGCTTTTTTCGGGAGATGAGGCTCTTAAAAAAGCCAATGTTCTTTCAGGAGGAGAAAAAGTTCGCTGTATGCTCGCAAAGATGATGCTTTCAGGAGCAAATATTTTGGTACTTGATGGGCCCACTTCTCACCTCGACCTAGAGAGTATTAGTGCTGTCAACGAAGGGCTTACTCGCTACAAAGGTAATTTACTTTTTGCTTCTCACGATCATGAATTTATTCAGACGATTGCGAATCGAATTGTGGTCCTAAGTAAAGGAAAAATTGTTTTTGATAAAGAAACAACTTATGACGAGTATTTAGAGACTCTCTAAAATTGATTTGTTGCCAGAAGGACTAATGTACAGGCATTGAGGCATTCAATGCCTTTTTTTTGCGCTTTTTCTTGTAATTCTTTATTTTCAGCTCCGGGATTAAAAATAATACGTTTGGGGGCAAGAGCTAAAATTTCTGCTGTCATCGCGGAAGAAATTTTAGGATTGATATAGAGGGTGAGAGTATGAATTTCTTCTTTCAATAAGGCGAGTTGAGAGTAAACAGGGTTACTTTCCAATTCAGTGAGCCTGGGAGAAACCAGAAAATAGGGGATACCTAGTAACTGTAGTTTTTTAAAAGCTTTATAACTATAACGCTCAGGATTATTGGAAATACCTAAAATCGCAGTACTTTTCATAGAGCTATGATAGCATAAGGAAATTCTTTCTGTATTTTAATTTATGCCTATCTTGGGTAGTATAAAAGCTATGGAATTTAATAGCTTTAAAGAATTTTATCCTTTTTATCTTTCTCAACACAAGAATTTAAATTGTATCAGGTTGCATTTTCTTGGAA
>CAYQEW010000022.1:0-17013 GCA_964416605.1 uncultured Bacteriovoracaceae bacterium
AGAGAGTTGCCTCGTTAGTTGCCAAAAAACAACGCAAAAACCTTACGCTATGCACCTTTCACTCTTTAGGAATAAAAATACTCAAAGAAGAAATTGGGCACCTTGGGTATAAGAAAAAATTTGCTATTTTTGATCAGTCCGATCAAATTTCTCTCATTAGGGAAACTCTTCGCAGTTTTCACGGTGAAAAAAAAGACTTAGATCGCAAAATTATTTTAGCTAAAATTAGCTTTCTCAAAAATAAAAATATCGCTCCTGACGATTTTGCAAGCTCTTCTTATTTTGACCCTACAAGTCCTTATGACGATGCAACAAACTACGTTTATACCCGCTACCAAAAGAGGTTACTCTTTTATAACGCGATCGATTTTGATGATATTCTTTTTATGACGGCTAAAATTTTTGCCCTTCATCCAGAAATAGCTCACAAATATTCTGAAAAATTTAAATATATCATGGTCGACGAATACCAAGATACTAATGATCTACAATTTAAAATCATTTCTTATTTAACAAGCAAACACCAAAATATTTGTGCGGTAGGAGATGATGATCAGGGCATTTACGCTTTTCGCGGAGCCAACATCACGAATATTTTAGAATTTGAAAAGACCTTTCATCAAGCCAAAATTGTCAAACTCGAACAAAACTATCGCTCCACCAATCATATTTTGAATCTTGCCAATGAAGTTATTAAACACAATAAACATCGCAAAGAAAAAACAATGTGGTCACATAATCACAGTGGCGACTTACCTCTTTTATGGCTTTGCCAAGATGATGACCACGAAGGCGCGCTCATTGCCGATGACATCAATGCGCTCCAAGCCAGAGGCATAAAGCTCAGCGAAGTGGCCATTCTTTTTCGCAGTGCCCGTCAAATTCCCGCGCTTGAAGATCATATGCGCATGGGACAAATCCCTTACACTGTTATTGGAGGGCAAAAATTTTATGAAAAAAAAGAAATTAAAGATCTTATCGCCTACCTCTGTGTGATTGATAATCCGGAAAATGAATTGTCGCTCAGACGAATTATTAATACCCCTCCAAGAGGCATCGGACTCACCACACTTAAACACCTTTTAGAAGAAGAGAAAAAAATAAACCGTCCTCTTTATCATGTTCTCCTTAATTATAAAGAAGAAGACCGCCGATATACTCAGCTCAAAAAGATCACTGAGCTCATCAATTATTTTCAAAATTATTTTCAAAACAATTCTCTCTCTTCCAGCTTGCGTCATCTCATTGAGAAAATTCATTACTTAAATTATATTGATGAATCCTATGATGCTCCTAAGCTTGCCGAGTTTAAAAAAAATGATGTGGAAAATTTTATTCTTTCCTGTGAGCGTTTTGAAAAAAACTTTTCAGATCCAACTCTAGAAAATTATCTTGAAAAAATTCTGCTTGCCGACTCTTTTGACCAATCATCGGCAGAAGGAGAAAAGGCTAATCAAGTCACTCTTATGACTCTTCATGCTTCCAAGGGGCTTGAATTTGACTATGTTTTTATGCCCGGCTTTGAAGAGGAAATTCTTCCCCATAAAAAAACCATTGTGCAAGGTGATGATATCTCCGAAGAACGAAGACTTTGCTATGTCGGCATTACGAGGGCGAGAAAGCGCCTAGTCATGAGTCGCTGTAAAGAAAGAAAAATCTATAACAAAATGGTGCCCAGACACCCATCACGCTTTCTCCACAAGTTACATGATCTTTATAATGAACAAGATCGCACAAGTTATGGTGATATGAGTGAAGATGAAATCGAAAATTTTAAAAACGACTTTTTTGCCAATTTAAGAAATATGATTGATTAATCAATTTTTTCAATAAGCCCCCTTGATTGATTGCATCTCTCAAAGGCTCCATGTACAATATGCCTATTAGAAACTTAACAAGGAGAATTTATGTCTTTTACTTTCCCAGAACTTCCTTATGCATACAATGCACTTGAGCCGCATATTGACGCTCAAACTATGGAAATACACTATACAAAGCATCATCAAGGTTATTTCTCGCGCTTTATAAGTACCGTTGAAAACACTGATCTTGCCTCTTCAACTTTTGAAGCAATCTTTGCCAATGTTTCAAACCATTCTCCAGTGATTAGAAATTTTGGTGGCGGTTATTACAACCATATTATTTTCTGGAATTCGATGTCTCCAACTGGTGGCGGTAAACCAACCGGTACGATCGCAGATAAAATTAATGCGAAATGGGGAAGTTATGAAAACTTTCAAACCGAATTTACGCAAGCTGCCACAGCTCGTTTCGGCTCAGGCTTTGCTTGGCTTATTACGGATAAAGACGGAAATATTTCTATCACATCAACAGCCAATCAAGACAATCCATTGATGAATACTGAGAGCGCGCAGGGAACTCCTCTTCTATGCCTTGATGTTTGGGAACACGCTTATTATTTAAAGTATCAAAACAGAAGACCTGATTATATTAATGCCTTCTACAGTGTTATCAATTGGGACTTTGCCAATAAAGAATATAATCGCGTCACGGGTAAATAAAATGATGATGAAAATGGTACTGGCTTTTTTACTTTTATCACTTGGGGCATGCTCGCCTCAAGTGACACAAAAGCCCATCAACAAACTGCGTGTTGAAGCACTGAATAGTTTTGAAGTACTTCCTGCTTCAATTATTGATACCAACAAAAATAAAGATCTCATCGTTCTAGGTAAAAAACTTTATTTTGAAAAAAAACTTTCTATCAATAATTCTCTTTCCTGTAATTCTTGCCATCAATTGGATAATGCCGGAGTTGATAATCTCCCTACTTCTCCGGGGCATGAAGGAAAACTGGGCGGACGCAATTCGCCGACGGTTTACAACTCCGGACTTTACTTTGCTCAGTTCTGGGATGGACGCGCCGAAAATCTTGAGGCTCAAGCCGTGGGCCCGATCCTAAACCCCGTTGAAATGGGGATGCCTAATGCTGAAGCAGTGGTCGCTAAACTAAGTGCGGAGAAAGAATACTTAGAGCTATTTAAAAAAGTATTTAGTGATGGAGCAATCACTTACCCTCGAGTAGGTGAATCAATTGCGGCGTTTGAGAAAACACTTCTTACTCCATCGCGCTTTGATGATTTCTTAAAAGGTGATGATTACGCTTTAACTGACAAAGAAAAAAAAGGACTTGCTATATTCATGGATAAAGGCTGTATCGCTTGCCACAATGGTCCCGCGATTGGTGGAAACTCTTTTCAAAAACTCGGTGACAGCATTGAATACGAGACTAAGGATATTGGCAGAATGGAAGTAACCAAAGATCCTGCGGACCTTAAATATTTTAAAGTACCAAGTCTTCGCAATATCACCAAAACATTTCCTTATTTCCATGATGGTTCAATTAAAACAATTGAAGAAGCTATCCGTTTAATGGGTAAGCATCAACTTGGACTTGATTTAACGAAGGAAGAAATTGACCTAATTAAGTCTTTTTTTATAAGTCTCAATGCCAAAAAATTTAAATAAAATTATCTTTATTGGAATAGCTATCCTCGGTAGCTATTTCTTTAAAAATAAAATTACCCCTCATTCTTTTTCCAACGACTCATTTATTTTCACCAAGCATGCTCTTTGCCGAATGGATTGCCGTAAAATCTCTGAAGATGATATTAAAAATATCGTGTCTCAAAATCATATCAATGAATATAAAAGTAATTTAAACGATCAACCTTGCCCAACGAAAGCCTTTGAAGGAAAAAATAACAACGGAGAAGATTTGCGAATTGTGGTTGGCGAGTGCACAAGGGAAAAGAAAATTATCACGGTGATTAATTTAGATCACGATTATCCCTGTTATTGCCATTAAAATAATTGATCTATCCCTTGGGCAAAATCCAAATCTCTTTGAGTCACTCCCCCCTCATCATGGGTTGTGAGTTTTACGAGACAAAAATTATAACTCACTTCAAGATCGGGATGATGCATTCTTTTATTCGCCTCCCAAGCAAGCGCATTCACAAAACTAATATTTTTCAAATAAGATTTAAATAAATATTTTTTAAAAATAATTTTTTTATCAGCATCATAATTCCAATCAATGAGCGTCGACAAATGACTTACAATTTCAGATTCAACAAGGCATATTCCCATGATAACCATCTCCTAAGTATTCTTCTTTCGAAGGAAAAAGAGGATCAAAATTTCCTAATTCTCTCGATTTATTTACAAGTTCCAATAAATTAAGTTTTGATATTTCATATAAATCAGAAATTTTTTCAATATAGTAATAAAGCGGTTGGACGATATCGATACGATAAGGTGTTCTAAGCGCATCAATGGCCGTTAAAGGATTTCGTACCACTGATATATTGTCAATACTATGAACCGTTTCCTTAGGAGAAGATAAAATACCTCCTCCATAAGCTCTAAATTGATTTCCTTCTTTTATCAAACCAAACTCAATTGTAAACCAAAACAAACGAAAGAGACGAAAACGATCTTTACTATTTGCCTTTAAAGCAAGAGTTCCATACCACTGCATAAAATCAGCATAGGCTTGATTAGTGAGCAGAGGACAATGCCCGAAGATTTCATGAAAAATATCTGGCTCTTCCAGATAATCAAATTCTTCTGGAATGCGAATGAAACTGGCTACGGGAAATTTTTTATTGGACAGCAAAGTAAAAAACTCATCGGCGGGAATAAGAGCCGGAACAACTTCTGCGCTCCACCCCGTATATTTTTGCAAAGATTCTGTTATCTCTCGATGCTGTGGGACTCGATCTAAAGGAAGATTTAAATTCACAAGTCCTTGCATGAATTCTTGTGACGCTCTATTTTCAATATTTATCAGTTGTCTTTTTATTAAGCGAGCCCAAGTATCATTTTCAATATCCGTGTACTCAATAAAGCCTTTGTCGTTAAGACTTTTTGATGTGTATTTACTTGCCATAAGTAATGTCCTTAATAAAATTATTATCCATTTCTGAGTAGTTTAAATTCTCTATTTCAGGCTGTGCGAGAATAACATGAGCGGCATAAAAAAGCATTATCCAAGGACGATCCGCAACAACCTGTTGATTCATTTTACTCAGTAAATTTTCTTGCTCTACTTTATCACTGCTTTTTATCAATTTTTCATAAGCTTGATTAAACTCTAAAACATTGTATCCCGATTTATTCGGGCCTGGATAGTGGTGAGGTCCATAGAGAAGAGAAAGAATATTTTCCTCATTCGGATAATCCATGAGCCAACCATCTTGCCAAAAAACCATGCGACCTTTTCTTGCTTTATCCATAAACTGGGCAAAAGAATTTATATTTATCTCCACCGTAATACCAATTTTAGCAAGTTGCATTTTGATAAATTCGGCTTGTTGACGATAAAATATAGTGTCGCTTCTAGTATCTAAAACAAGTGGTTTTAATTTTTTCCCGTCTTTATATCCCGCTTTTGCAAGAAGATTTTTAGCTAATTCGAGACTATATTCTTCTTCATTTTTTGAATTACTTTTTCTCAAGTGAGCGGGAAAAATATCATGGGCAACAATTCCAGTATTATTATAAAAAAGTTTATTCATTTCTTTAACATTAATAGCCGTAGCAATAGCTTTTCGAAGGTTAACATTTTTCCCCCAAACCGGATCATTCATATTAAAACTCAGCCACCATGAATTATAAGAAGGCGCAATTTTTAATTTAAAGTTTAATTTTGCATACTCATCAATAAGAGTCCCATCTTCTTTTAAAACTTGAGAAAAGCTGTCTTTAGGAATTTCAATATAGCTTATTTTTTTTGCCCTAAAACTTAGCCAACGAGTTGAAGCTTCCTTCATAATCAAAAACTTGATGCTATCTATATTATTTAATGCTTGCTCTCTATGAGATCGTACTTTTTTTAATGATGTACTCGTCTGAAACAAAAAGGTATCAAGAGTATAAAGTCCCGTTCCAACTTCATTCTTAGAAAAAAAATCAACTAAGTTCATTTTAGAATCTAAAATCTTACTTGGAATAGGTGAAGAAAAAAGCATTGCAAAAAAATAAATAAAGCTATCTTTTTTATAATTTAAATGAATTTTAAAGCTATCTTCAGAGATTTCTTGTAATCCACTTATTTCCGTTTTCCAAGGATCTGCGCCTTTTTCAACATCCTTTAACCAAGTATCTGCTCCCTGAACAACACCTTCTAACAACCACTTTCCCTGACTCTGAGAATCAGGAAGCAGTACTCTCTTAATGGCATTTATAAAATCTCTTGCCACAACCACTTGCTTCTTATCTAAATAAGAACTTGGATGATAAGGGATATTTTTTTTGATTTTAAAAAGATAGGTTTTTCCATCTTCAGATATGTCCGGCATAGATTCCGCTAAGAAGGGCTTTAACTCGAAACGATCTCCATTTTTTTGGTATTTTAAAAGCGTTTCGTAAATCTGATAATTTATTTGATTATGGCTTAAATCATAGGTTCTTGCGGGATCAAAATGAAAAGTATCCGTGAGTAATGCAATGTGAAGCGATTTTTCACTGACTTTATGGTTACAAGAAACCATAAGCCATAATATGGAAAGAAAAAGATAAAATTTTGTCATGAAAAAGACTATCTTAAAAAATAGCCATTGCAAACATTGTCGACATAAGACTTATAAATCTCTGAAAAATCACCCTGATTTTTCTTTTTTTCAATATGAGTGAGCAGTGATTTTTTTATTTCTTTTTTTTCAACTTCAGTTTCTTTTTCGAGCTCACCAAAAATACTTTCTCGCCAAGACTTCAGGGTTTCTAAAAATGAATCCTTAGAAGCTTTCGTCACTTCATACATTTTTTCTGCTGATATTTTTTTGGCTGTTAAAAAAGAAATAAATTTAAAAGGCATTAATTTAAAATCATGTAGTTCTTGAACAGCTTGCACACTGCCCGAAGACTCTACTCCTCTTAATTTGGCATAAAAAATTGAAAGTCCCCAGCCCCAAAAAAACTTAGTCGAAACAATTAAGGCTCCAACATCAACGCCCATTAATTTAACATCAAAAGTATCCAAACGTTCTCCCATGGACGTTACTTCTCCATACAAAAAATTTTCCGCTTGATATGCTTTTATTTTTTCATCCTTGTATTTTTTTAATAGAAAAGAATTGCGCAACCATTCAGGGATAAACTTCGGTACCAAATCAACATCATGAGTTGTAATACGCGCCGTTTTGGTCATTTTAATTCCCATTTTCGCCGTAAAGCTTCCTATCTTTCCAAGTCCCACAATTTTAATCATCTCCCCTAAAACAGAAGCCCCATTAAAACCAGCCACAAATTTTTGTCCTGCCATACTAAGTACTGTCATTGAATGACCTAAAGCATTTTGAAATCCACCTACCGTTGTAATGCTTTGATCTACAGACATGAGAAAAGTAGAGAGTGTGGCAATCGTTAAAAATTTTCCTCCATCCACAAACGATGCTTTAAAAGATTGAAACCAACGATCTCCTGGATCCATAACGTTTCTAAATGTTGAATTGTTGGAAGCAATATAAAAGGTAAGTAAAGAATTCACCGCAATTGCGGAAAAAACTCTGAACTCATCAATATTTCCACCTGCTAAAAATTTAACCCCCAAGCTAATAGCAGTAGAAGAGAAGATCATAGCCACCGCCCAAGCTTTGCTGGCCATCGTTGCTGGAACACTCACCGCTTTTCGATAAAGCTCTGTGTAGGGTAAGGAAATTTTGGGAAAAGGAGTAAAGTGAATTTTTGCCGAAAAAAGACTGGGCCTTAAGGTTGATTTTGTATCTAAAATTTTTCCCGATTCATCCAAAGGAACTTCAATAATATTTCGTCCCAAAGTACAGCCTGTCATTTTAGCAACACACTTTTCGATATTGCTGTAACCACTCACACCAATTCCCGAAATACCGCTTTGAGTAAGTTGTCTTGCCAAAAAACGCTGATATAAATCACTTTCTCTATCCATTGCGGCAGGATGAAAAATAAATGTGTGCTCAAAATCGACAAATGTCATTTTGTAAATAATTTGCCCATTCACAATTGTAATATTGGCTTTGCTTTCTATTTGTGTTAGATCCGATGCATTTTTTAAATAATCTTCTTCCGTAAAAAAACTTCCATTTTTATTTCGATAAACAGTAATTAAATCCTTGGCAATGTCATTTTCCAAATGTATCGCATTATAACGTGCGTCTAATTTATTTTGATAAGTCAGCATCAGATGATCGAGAGCATCTTTTAATTCATTCACGATTTTTAACTTCTCTGTTAATTCAGGATACTGAGCTGAAACTATCGCCCAATCTTTAATTGATGACTGAGGTTTTTGTGTTGATAGTCGGACTAAGTCTTCTTCTAAATGATCTACAAATGCCAAATCATTGGCATCGAGAGCTGGATACTTATTCGGATCAGCGGTTTGCAATTTTTCAAAAATATTTTTTTCTTCTTGGTAATAATCATCGAGTAATTTTTGATTATAAGCCGTACCATAAATTCCTTTGAGTAAATGTACTTGAAAAGGGTACTTTTGATTTATTTCAAGTGAATGAAAAATATATTGCAGCACTTGATGTTGAGAAGAAGCATTAAGAGACTCTAATCCCGCTTTATTCACGACATAACTAGGAATAAGCTTGGTTTTAGCTTTAAGCTCTTGAAGAAGGTCTCCGTAAAAATCTTGACCTTCTGAAAGTTGATTCGTAAGAGAAAGAGCAGCATTGAGGGTCGCAAGAGGATACTTGTTTTCGCCTTGAGCAAAAAGCGTCAAGCTCCAAAAAAATAAAATGAAATAGCCAAACAATATTTTAAATACTCTCATTTGCCCCATCTATTTAGAACCGATTATTCACTAAAATCCGAAGCTCCACCAGTACCCCTGTAATAGTTACACGCCCACTCCAAGTCGTTGATTTCATAGAATTATTCTTCATGGAGAGCACTTGTCAGATTAATTCAACTAATACTTTAAATTAATTTAACTAACTTTCCTTAGGAGGCACGCATACATCGGGCCAAAGCCCGATTGGTGAGGAAGAAAAAAAACACCATATTTCATTGTTTGAGCATTTGAATTTTTTAAAGGAACCACTTCCAAACTTTTCTTTGTAATTAATTTATCGATAACTTCCTCATTTTCATAAGGAGAAATACTGCAAGTTGAATACATTACATAACCTCCTATTTTGCAGGCGAGGTAAGCGGAACACAAAAGTCTGTACTGTCTCTGTGCTAACGATTTGGTTCTTTTAACACTCCATGTTTCTAGTTCTTTAGGATCATGCACTAAGTGTCTTTCACTTGAGCAGGGCGCATCAACAAGAATTGCATCAAATTGATTTGGAAATTTAACTCCAATAAGCCCCGCATCCATCGACCAAATATTTTTTTGAATAGAAGGTGCAGAATGAGAAAATTCAGCGATCACTTTTTTAAGCCTTCCCCTTCTCGGAGCAGATAACTCATTCATAGTCAGAGTTCCCGACTGCATTCTGCAAAGCAAAGCCAAAGACTTTCCACCGGGCGCAGCACACATATCCAAAAAATTTTCTCCAACAACCAGCGGTAATTGTTGAGCAACCCATAAGGACGCGTAGTCGAGGGCATATTCACCTTCTATTGCAGGATCATGGACCTCAATATTTCCTTTATGGTATTTCTTGGAATCAAAAGATATTTTTTGGGTCTCGTTTTTTAAACCTTGATAGATTGTTTCCCAATTGTTTTGATAAATTTCAGAAAAAAAAAGCTTCAAATCCCTTGCGTCCCTTCATTGATCTTTACTCAATTTCTCGACTCAAAAACTCCATAATGGGCTCGATTGATCTTGCTATCACTGCACTATTCTTCGAAACCAAAATAGGACGCTCTAAAAGTTTAGGAAATTTTACTAATGCTAAAATAAGCTGCTTATCCGTGGCTTCTGCCAAATGATTGGTCTTAAAATCAGCCTCTTTCTCACGCATCATTTGTATTGGAGAAAATTGCAACAATCGTAATAAATTTTCAACTTCTGCGAGGGTTAATCCTTCCTTCAAATACTCTTTAATAGTGAATTTAATTCTATTCTTTTGTAAAATTTCAAGAGCATCCCGACTCTTCGAACATTTGGGATTATGGTAAATCGTAATCATGAATAACTCCTTCAATAAAAGATTTTAGCAAACAGAAAAGCATATGGAAAATAATACATGCTCCCTACTTAATTCCCTTAATCTTGGGTATAGTTGTTTTATGCGTATGATGATGATTTTTATTCTTTTAGTGAGCATGAGTTGTGGAAGAGAAAGTCCAACTCAAAAAAGTGAAAAAATTTCAAATGCCATTAATTCTAAGCAGGTAAATTCACTCCTTGAAAAGAAAAAATTTGAATTAAAAATATATTTTGAATCAAACGCCAAACCCGAGTTTGGAAATTTTCACGATTCTAGTTTGTCCTATTGGAATTTAGCACAAACTAATATTGAAAGGCTTCTGCTCAATCACTACAAAACACCCAATATTTTTATTCCTCAAAAAGAAGAGGAAGTCACCTCTCTTCCTTCTTTTGAAATAGATGAATGGGATAATAATAATGCAGACCAAATAATCAAACCGCTCATCGCTCAAACTGAAAAAGATAGTCAAACAGCCTACCTTCATGTTTTTTTTGTGACAGGAAAATGGAAAAAAGAAAAAATTGAAGAAGGAGTTAAAGTTCTCGGAGTGAGCATGGTCACTTCAAATTATATTCTTATTTTTAAAGATTCTATGATGGACTTTTCTAAAGACCAAAATATGCTCGCATTTATCGAGCAAAGGAGCATGATTCACGAGATTGCCCATTCTTTGGGACTTGTGAATAGAGGGATCAAAATGCAACGATATCATGAAGATCCTGATCACGAACATCATTGCTCAAACCCTAAATGCCTTCTGTATTGGATGAATGATGCAGTTGCTAGCTACACTTACTTTCTTGCTCATCCCATCGATATTTTTTTTGGAGAAGAATGTCTAAGTGATATCGATCATTTCTAGACAAACGACCTCATTCTTTTTAGGATACAGCCACAATAAAACCATTCAAACCATGGAGTAAAAAATGAAAAAAATAAAGGTAACTCAGCCCGTTGTCGAACTAGATGGCGATGAAATGACTCGTATTATTTGGAAGTTTATTAAAGACAAGCTTATTGTTCCTTATCTTGATATTGACATTAAATATTACGATTTAGGAATTGAACATCGCGACGCAACGGAAGATCAAGTGACAATCGATGCTGCCAACGCCATAAAGCAATACGGTGTCGGAATAAAGTGCGCCACAATCACTCCAGATGAAGAAAGAGTGAAAGAATTTAATCTCAAAAAAATGTGGAAATCTCCCAATGGAACAATTCGTAATATTTTAGATGGAACTGTTTTTAGAGAACCTATTATCTGCGCCAATGTTCCAAGACTTGTTCCCAACTGGACTCAACCGATCTGTATTGGAAGGCATGCTCATGGCGATCAATACAAGGCTGTTGATTTTGTCACCAAAGGCAAAGGAAAATTAACTATTTCTTTTACTGACGAATCTGGAAAAGTTGAAAACCATGAAGTCTATGATTTTAAAGGTGATGGTGTTGCTATGGCAATGTACAACACGGATGAGTCAATTACTGGTTTTGCCCATGCTTGTTTTAATCAGGCTCTTTCCAAAAAATGGCCTCTTTATCTTTCGACTAAAAATACCATTCTAAAAAAATATGACGGAAGATTTAAAGATATTTTTCAAGCTATTTATGAAGCTGACTACGCCGCAAAATTTAAAGAAGCTTCTATTACTTATGAGCACCGTCTGATTGATGATATGGTTGCTTCCGCGCTCAAGTGGAATGGTGCTTTTGTCTGGGCTTGTAAAAATTATGATGGCGATGTGCAATCAGATACAGTTGCTCAAGGCTTTGGTTCTCTGGGCTTAATGACCTCTACTCTGCTAACTCCCAATGGTAAGGTTATGGAAGCCGAAGCAGCTCATGGAACAGTGACTCGTCACTACAGACTTCATCAGCAAGGCAAAAAAACCTCCACGAACCCAATTGCCTCTATTTTTGCTTGGACCAGAGGGCTTGCTTTTAGAGGATTGTTAGATAATAACCAAGAATTGATTAACTTCTGCACTACTTTAGAGAAAGTATGTGTGGAAACCGTTGAAAGTGGAAAGATGACAAAAGATCTTGCTCTTTGCGCCCATGGTGAAAACCTAACAGAGAAAGACTACCTTGATACGGAATCGTTCCTAAACGCAATTGATACAAATTTAAAAGCGAAACTCTCTTAAATTCTCTTTATTCTGGAAGGGCGACATCCTCGCTCTTCCATTTACATTCACTAAAAGTCTCTATGATTTTATTATCTTTTTTTAAGTAACCAATTTTGCCTTCTATATTAAAACTATACTCCGCTTCTTTATAATCAAATTCCGCGGAAAAAGCCTTATCCTCTGTATTGTAATAGTCTGTTTGGACAACTCCGTAAGGCATCGTAATAAACTTCACCTTATTAAGATCAGAATAAAAATCAAGCTTTTCTTCTTGAGCCTGTTCCGAGAAACATTTAATATGATAAATAGAAGTAAAATTCTCTTTTTTAGAAGAATCCTGCCCCTGGGTCACCATCAGAATCTGTTTATTGTTTGGATCATTTTTAAAAGCTTTTTTGCCACAACTCACAAAGCCTAAAAAAAATAGTCCGAAAGTAATAAGTTTCATTCCTTAGAGTCTATCAAAAAAATTTATAATTTCGATATAAATCGTTAAAGACTCTATATTTTTTTCATTTATGCCGATAAGTAATTGAAAATGTATATTTTTTGTACAGGTATCCATTTTTTACATAGTTTTTAGTGAAAAAAAGCCATTTTTAGATACTATTTTTGGCATTTAAATTGCTCTTTAGAGCAGAGAGAAAGAAAAAAGAGGGAGTTTTTATGAAAAAATTAATTATTATGTCTTTAGCATTATCACAGGCGTTTAGTACCTTCGCCTATGTTGCCAGGACCATAACCGTAGCCTGCCCAAAATCAAAAAGCAACAAAACTGTCGTTTTAGATAGCCCTCTCATTGTCTATGGTTATAAAAAAACCACAACGACCACAACGACAACCACGACGGCTCCTGAACCCGTGATTCAACAAACTCCTGAGGTAAAGGTTATCGTTGAAACTCCTAAAATTGAGGAAACAAAAAAAGAAGAAGTGAAAGTTATCACAGAAACTCCCAAAGTTGAGGAAACAAAAAAAGAAGAAGTAAAAGTAGTGACCAAAACTCCAGAAGAAGTAATCGAAATCAAACCTCTTCCGGTAAAACCTATCCCAACTGAACCAATTATTGCAACGATTCCTGAACCAGTAAAAGTAGAAGAAGCAAGTAAAGTAACGGCTAGAACGCCAGAAGAAATAATCGAAATTAAACCTCTTCCGGTAAAACCTATCCCAACTGAACCTATCGCCAATGACCTTGTAAAGCTAGAAAAAGTTGTCAGCACTAACATCGATAATAAAATTGTTGAAGCAACTCCCAAAGAACTCAATACGGTAAAAGAAGAAATTGCTCAAACTAAAAAAGAAGTGGAAACCAAAGTTGACTGCAACTGTGAGGCAAAAATCAAGTTTCTAGAAATGCTCAATGAAAAAAATCAACAGATTATCGAGCTGCAAAAAGCCTATGCTACCCTAAAAGGAAACACTCAAAATGACGTCGTCGCAGCCAAAGTTATCAACAATGAAGTAAAGAAAGCAACTTCAACTTGCCAAGCTTCCGCGAAGGTCCTTGGAAGCAATGCGCTTTGTGATATTCAAGAATTACAAAATAGCCAAGTGAATCAAATGCTTTTTCTTATGAGATATGAGAACAACTATCAACTTCCTAAAAAACCAGAAGAAAAACTAGTGGAAAAAGCAGAAAGAAGACCTGCGGGCATTAAAAAAGTTGAGAGCAAAAAAGAATGCTCAACTTGTGGAAAAGATACTTTTAATGCGCAAGACAATGCCGAACAAAATAATTTTATTGGCAACCATATCGAAGTGAATTTAAACCAATCCACAAATGAGGCAACTGAAAAGCCTGCTGGATTCTATAATTTTGGTGACAACGCTTTTTAACAATAAACTCTCACTCAATCTCTTTCTCTCTTCAAAAAGGGAGCCGCAAGGCTCCCTTTTTGTTTATTCTATGTTAGTCTACTCGAATGAATATCTCTGAAATCCATCCCAAAATTCTTTCTATTTTAGCGAAGCGAGGTTGGAATTCAGTAAATCTTCATCAATTTTTTTCTTCTAATCTTGCAGACCTCCCTAATCTTTTACAAATGAATGATTTAGAAAAAGCAGCAAGAAGAATCATCTATGCGATTAAAGAAAATAAAAAAGTAGCCATTTACGGAGACTATGATGCAGATGGCAGCACTTCGTGCGCTCTCCTTTTTCATTTTTTTAAATTACTTGATCACACTGTTCAGATCTATCAGCCCAGCAGATTTATTGAAGGATATGGCATTCACGAATCAAGTATTGATCAAGCCATTGAAGATGGCGTAGATGTGATGATTACCGTGGATTGTGGTATTAGCAATAATCAAACCGCCCTCTATGCCAAAGAAAAAAACTTTTGCCTGATTATCACCGACCATCACCAAGATGCTTCAGCGGAAATCCCCCATGCTTTTGCTGTTATCAATCCCAATCGCCGAGATGAGCCCGTTGACTCAGAACTTCGCCCGATGGCTGGTGTTGGTGTGGCCTTTTGTCTTGCCTTGCAAATAAAAAAAATTTGGGAACTCGATCATCCTCCCCTCCCATCAATCTACTCACTCCTGCAATTTGTCGCGATAGGCACTATCGCTGACCTGGCTTTTTTAACTCCCGTTAATCTTAAATTGGTGCGCCATGGTCTCAAGCAATTACCTTGTAGCCATTACCCTGGAGTAAAATGTTTTCTTTCTGAAGATGAACGCCTTCTGCCTTCTGTATCCAGCGAAAAAATAGCTTTCCATATCGGGCCCATGATTAATTCGCGAGGGCGTCTCGAGCATCCTGAGTTATCCGTAAAACTACTTTGTGCCACAGAGTCCGAAGCCGCTTATAACTATCTTTATCAATTAGAAGAAAATAATTTTTTACGCAAAAAAATACAGGAAGAAGTTTTCAATGACGCTTTTGAGCAAATTAAAAACACTCTTTCTCGTGAAAATCTCGATGCCTGTATCGCCTATTCTCCTGATTGGCACGAAGGTGTCATCGGTATCGTCGCTTCCAAGTTAGTAGGCACCTTCCATGTTCCCTCCATTGTTTTTACCAATGCTTCCGAAGAAGGAGTTATTAAAGCAAGTGCGCGAACTGCTGGCAATATGAACCTATTTGAAGAGCTCTCCAAGCACTCTGATCTTTTTCTTAAATTTGGAGGCCATAAATCAGCAGCAGGCCTTTCCATGTCCCGAGAAAATTTTGAGCTTTTTAAAGAACGATTTATCTCTGAGTTAAATAAGATTCCTCTTATTTTAAGATCGAATCAATCTTTGTACGATGAAGAATTAAAACTCTCCGACATCAATATTTCTTTAGTGAGATCAATTGAAATGATGGAGCCTTTTGGAATGGGAAATAGCAAACCAATTTTTAAAATAAATGATCTTGAATTAGATTCCTACACTATTCTCAAAGAAAAACATATTCGTTGGATTTTTAAATCTTCTGGCTCAGCACAAAAAATTCAGGCAATTAGTTTTAATTATATTGATGCTTGGAACTCAATTGCTCCGGATTTTTTATTTCAAAACCAAAAGCAAAACATCGAAATACTCTGCACTGTTGGAGTGAATCGTTTTAGAGGAAATGAGTCTATTCAATTGATGGTGCAAAAAATTACACTCGAGTAAAATAAGATAAAATTTTTTCCATTATTTTATCCGTAACATTATCTTGTTTGGGCTCAAATTTTTTTCCCATCCATAAATTGGGAACCACGGTGAAAAAGCCTTTTTCAAAAAAATCTTCGAGTAGAAATTCGGGCGGATAAAGAGAACGATAGATTTTATTACAAGCGTAAAATCCATTATCTATTAAAACTTTTTCTGCACTAATAATCTGAGGAATAAAATCATTCTGAGGTGATTCTAATGTAATGAAAATATTTTTCTGATCAGAGAGTTTGGAAATAGCCAAAATTTTTGACTCAAAATAAATACTTAATCCTGAAACTGGAATAATTGGTTTTTTTATTTTAGCCTTTTCAAAATTTTCTAACTCTTCCCACTCGGTTAGCTTTTGAGCATAATCCTGCAATTCCTGTTGATGAAAATGAGTGAGATCCTGAATAAAATTTTGCCACTGAAGTTTTTCTTCTTCACTTAAATGCTCTTCAATTTTTTGATTTTCGTGAATCAGAAGAACTATTTTTTTCTTCTGAAAAATAGCCTCTTTATCCTTAAGCAAAAGTTCAAGCGACAGAGATGCTAAATTCACTATAATATTTTCCGAAGCAAGAGAGCTTTCCTTCTGCACCATTTCAAGAAAACTTAAACACTGATTTTCTCCAATAACATATTCAGGGCAAACTCTTAATAAATTAGGCTTTCGCGTTGAAAATTGTGCATCAATAATAATATCGAAATCTTCAAAGCTTTCAAAAACATCTGCCAACGTTTTATCAAGAGATAAATCTTTTTCTGAAACTTTCGGAGTTATTTTATAAATCACTCTAAAAAGATCTTTAAAGCGATTTTTCTCTCCATCAAATTGAGAACGAAATCTTTTCTGAATACTATAAATTTGATTGGGATCATCAAAAATTTTAGCATAGCCTTCAATCTCATTAATTTTCTGAGCTAAACGAAGACCCCAAGGGTGATCCCCTATAATTGCAACTTTCATCTTCTAAAGAAAATAAACTTTAGACTCACCTTTGTCTACAGATGCAAATTCGGCGTATTGATAAAGAAAGTTGATAAATGTTTCTACCGCTTTAAAAGAGGGAATCTCTTTGTTTAACTGGCATCCATAACGATAAAAAGAGTTGCCCTTTTGAT
>CAYQEW010000023.1:0-16803 GCA_964416605.1 uncultured Bacteriovoracaceae bacterium
TAAAAATACGTATGATGAATGCGATCAGACTTTTCATCATAAACAAGAAGTCGTGAATGACTTCTTGTTTCACATGGCCTAGTTGCAATTAACTCTTTCGGTAATTCGTAATGATAATCATCTAAATTATAATCTTTAGGTATCACAACAAATTATTTCATCAATCCGATTTCTCGAAGTCTTTGATGTAAAAAATCGTGAGAATTAATTGGTGGAAATTTTGCTCCATTACCCACACAAGAAGGGATACATGTAAGAGTCGTTTCCGGATGAGGATGGACAAAAAATGGCATCGAAAATCTTTCTTGAGAAAAATCTGTAGGATTAACAACTCGGTGAGTTGTCGCAGGAATAACATTGTTCGTCAGACGAGAGAGCATATCTCCTGAATCAACAATAAGTTGTCCTTCTTTTGTTTCAACTGGCAACCAAGAACCATCGCGATCAAGAAGCTCTAAGCCACTTGCCGTGGCCCCCATTAAAATAGTGATTAAATTAATATCCTCATGAGCAGCTGCTCTTACACTTCCAGCAGGAGGAGCCTCTTTCATTGCAGGATAATAAATCGAGCGCAAAATAGAATTTCCATAGGTATTCATTTCTCTGAAATAATCTTCTGGAACATCAAGAGCCTTGCCAATAGCCTCTAATACATAATTGGCTGTTTTATCAAGTTCATTATAAAGAGATAGTAGGAGCGGTTTAAATTCTGGAATCTCCGTAGGCCAAACATTGCTTGGATAGTATTTATTAAAGCGATGATCAACAGGCAACTCTCTTCCCGTATGCCAAAATTCTTTTAAGTCAGGCTTATTTGAATCTTTAGCATGCTCTACGCCAAAAGCATTATAACCGCGTTGACCACCCTCAATATTTCCATATTTTCTTTTCGTTTCCAGTGGTAGAGCAAAAAAATCTTTCACTGCTTTATAAGAAGCATCTATTGTTTTTGTATCGACATCATGATCAACGAGAATAAAAAAACCATAATCCTTAATTCCAGTAAAAAGGCTATCTACGAATTTAACCTTTTCGGTATTTGAGCCATTGATATAAGTAAGAAGACTTAATTCAGGAACTTTTCTTAATGTATCCATAAAAACACCCCTTTTTATAATGTGCGTTATAGATAATTTTCCTCTACTTGTCCAAAGAAAAAAGTGCAGAACCCACTCTCACCCAATCACTGCCTAGTTTTTGCGCCTCTAAATAACTATCGCTCATTCCCATTGACAGCTTCCAATCGACATTCAAATGGTTTCGGATTTCAATTAAACGCTGAAAACACTTCTCTTCATCTCCAGCTTTTCCTAAAGTCATAAGTCCCATGGGATTAATTTGAGGGTATTTTTCTAAACAATCTCTAATTTCAGACTCATCCTTAAAACCTGTTTTTTGAGGCTCATCAGCTGTATTTACCTCCAAAAAAAGATTGGGCAAATAATCGTGCCGACATAATTTCGCATAGAGATTCTCTGAACTAATTGAATGAATTGCCCAAAGATGAGGTATTTTTAAAAGTCGATTCATTTTATTGCTCTGTAAATTACCAATAAAATGCCAGCGAATGTCGGGACAAATTTGATTTAATTCAATCGCTTTTTTTTCTAATTCTAAAACCTTGTTCTCGCCGAAGTCTCTTTGGCCAAGTTCGTATAAAACTTTGATATCCTCGAGGTCTCTTTTTTTTGTAACGGCAATAAGTTTAGAATGAAATAATTGTTTTTTTATAAAAAAATAATTATTTTTTATTTTTTCGAGAGGTGTCATTTTTTTTTACTAATTTAACTTTTATCTCAAAATCATAGTTTTCAAGAATATTTTTTATTTCATTTCTAAGTACATTGAAAATATCTTCCTTGACTCCTTTTGCGTTGCCGATAAGACTATGAAAAATATCTTCGTTAATTGATGTTCCGGTTGCAGTTGTTAATACTTTTTTAAAAACATCCTTAATACTTAATTCATCTTTTTTATTTGTACTTTTTTTCTTTTGTACTTTAGACACTATAGACCCTTTGCTTTTTTATAATATGACTGCATCATTGAAGGCAGACTTTTATCCACTAATTTCTGAGAAATCATTTTGGGCACGAGTAATTTAAAGTCAACATCAATACTATAAGTAACTTTTGTCTTTTTTTTACCTAAACTTTCTAGCTCCCAGAAACCATCACTCTTTTTAAATAAATCCCCTTCGACTAAAGTCCAACTTACTTTTTTATTGGCACTATGACTCAGCTTCAAAGTGTATCTAAAGGTCTTAATCATATCGATTTCAAATTCAACTTCAGCACTCTTCGCTGTTTTTTTTAAAACACTGACTCGAGTTATTCCATCTACGAATTCTGGATATAGTTCATAATCTAAAATTAAATTATAAAATTTTTCTATTTCAATATCAAAGATTTCTGTTCTACTTACCTGAGGCATAAAAATCTCCCAATTCTAATATCTTGGTTTTTTGTCAAAATAATGTTCTGCTCGCACATGGCGTATTGTTCCAGTCTCGCTTCGCATAACAATTGAATGAGTTTTAGCTCCCCAAGATTTAAACTTTACCCCTTCGAGAAAATTACCATCCGTAACACCGGTGGCACAAAACATAACATTTCCAGAAGCAAGATCATTTAAATGAAGTACTTTATGAATATCTGAAATACCCATTGCGAGAGCTCTTTGAATTTCTTCTTGATTGCGAGGTTTAAAAATTCCTTGAAAATCTCCTCCAAGGCAGCGCAAAGCAGCGGCGGCAATAACTCCTTCCGGAGCACCACCAATACCAAATAAAACATCTACCCCTGAATCTGGACTAGCTGTCGCAATAGCACTCGCCACATCACCATCTCCAATCAAATATATACGAGCTCCCGCTCTTCTGATTTCTTCAATCAAATCATTATGTCTTGGACGATCAAGAACAACCGCTGTTAAATCCTGTATCTTACATTTTTTCACATCTGCGATACGGCGTAAATTCTCAGTAGCAGACTCTAGAATATCAATCACGCCCTTAGCCTCAGGTCCTACTGCAATTTTTTGCATGTAAGTATCGGGAGCGTGAAGTAAATTGCCTTTCTCTGCAATTGCCATAACTGAAATCGCATTGTTCGTTCCTCTTGCACAAATGGTTGTTCCTTCTAATGGATCCACTGCTATTTCTAAGGCGGGGCCATTTCCAGTGCCCACTTTTTCTCCAATATAAAGCATGGGAGCTTCATCGCGCTCTCCTTCGCCAATAACAATTGTTGCATCGACATCAACGGAGTCGAGCATTGAGCGCATTGCATCGACGGCAGCTTGATCTGCAGCTTTCTCATCTCCTCGTCCCATGAGACGGGCAGATGAAATTGCCGCCATTTCGGTTACCCTAACAAATTCTAACGCAAGATTTCTATCCATTTTTAACTCCTCAATTACCTAAGTTTAAGCATCAAAAAATCTTTAATTGTTTTATTCCAATGTACTTCTGGAATAAGCTCAACCATATTTAGAAAATCTTCTACCATATTTCGATCTAAATCGTAATTGAATTTAAAAAGGATCTCATCTTCACTAAAAAGAGGTGTGTCGATATTCCTTTTTGAGATAACCCTTCCCGAACGCAAAGCATTGCTATCACTCCACTCAACGAAAGAATTCAGTTTTATAAGTTGAAAACTTTGAATTTCGCCATTGCTGTGCTGCCATACAAAAACTTCAATGGGTCCATCAGCATGTAGCCAAATCTTCATTTTAACTGGAATTTCAATTGATTCATCTCTTTCGTGAATAGGTTTTATTTTTTGAACGATCATTTCATTTGAAAAATGAACTCCAAAACTCTTCTGAAATTTAGGTTCATCTGTGAATTCAATACCTGCTCGAGTCTTCGTTTTCCACTTCACTTTCCCGGCAAAAGGAATTTTATCTCCAAGCCATTTGATTTCACCTGTAAGATTTTCCGCCAATACTTGAGGAGTTCTTTCTTGTTTTACCTCTAGTTGCATTCCGGTAAAAGAGATCTCTTTTACCTCAAAAATAGAGTCAAAGCAATCTACTTTACAGGTTAGATAACAGATTGGATAACGAGGTAAAATACGTTTTTCTTCCACACCTTCTAAATTGGAAATTAAGTTAAATTTTATCATAGAAGTATTTTACATTAGCTCATAAAAAAAGATAGCAAGATATTCTTGCTTGATTTTCAACTCAATTCGGTTGATAAATAATATAGAAATGAATGATACCTACCTACAAATTGATAATCTTCCTAATCGTCTAACTCTTTTTCGAATAGCCCTGATTCCTGTTGTCGTTTGTCTTCTGCTTATCGCTCACCCTGATTTTAACTATTTTGTGTTTAATAAAAATTGCGCCAGCTTTATTGCCGCACTTATCTTCATTATTGCTTCTATTACTGATTTTTTAGATGGCTATATTGCTCGCAAAAGAAATATTGTAACTGTTTTTGGATCTTTTCTTGATCCAATTGCAGACAAATTTTTGATTGTCAGTTCCCTTATTATGCTCATTCATCTTAACCGAGTTCACACTATTTTTGTGCTGATCCTTATTTTGCGTGAATTCTACATTACCAGTCTTCGTCTTCTTGCTCTGAATGAAGGTTTTCATGTTCCGGTTCAAAGCTTAGGAAAACTTAAAACTATTTTTCAAATGATTGCAATCCCTCTACTCATGATCTATCAGAAAATATTTTTTATAGATCTCGGCTTTATAGGCACAATTTTTATCTCTTTATCATGCCTTCTTTCTATTTACTCCGCATTCGAATACTCAACTCAACTTATAAAGAAATTTAAACTAAAAAAAATAAACTTAAAAAGAAAAAAATGGAAAAACAACTTATCCTCGTAACTGTTTCTGGGCCTGATAAGCCAGGAATCACAGCTAAATTAACGCAGAAAATTTCTGCGAATGCTCACTTTATTGAAGACATGGGGCAATCCGTGACTCATGGTTTACTTAGTCTCAGTATTCTTATTCGCATGAATACTTCAAATGGTTCTCACCTTCTTAAAGATCTTCTTTTTGAAGCTAAAAAACTGGGACTGGCTCTCGATTTTGAGGCTATTGAAGATGAAAGTTTACAATTAAAAAAGGAACAAAATAATCGTTTTATCATTAGCTGTGTGCATTTCGAAAAAATACCAAGTAATTTTATCGCTTCGGTTGCTCATGAACTTTCTAGTCACAATATCAACATTATTCGGATTGATAATAAATCAACTCCTGATTTTAAAGCTCTTGATATTGTAGCCTCTGCCCCCAATGAGTCCAGCTGGGCTTCTCTTAAATTAAAACTTATTCATATTGGCAAAATAAACCAAACAGATCTTGCCATTATTAAAGATGATGTCTTTCGCTATAATAAAAGACTTATCGTCTTTGATATGGACTCGACTCTTATTCAATCTGAAGTGATTGAAGAAATTGCCCAATACTGCGGCGTAAAAGATGAAGTTTCTAAAATAACTAGTTTAGCCATGAATGGAAAAATTAATTTTGATGAATCACTCAAACAGAGAGTTGCTTTACTCGAAGGTTTGCCTCAAGAAAAACTCGCTGAAATCGCCAAAAATATCCAGCTAAACTCTGGAGTTGAAAAATTTATTAAAGTTGTTAAACAACTTGGTTTTAAAACGGCTGTCATTTCGGGAGGATTTTCATACTTTACTCAAATCATTAAAGTTCAGCTTGGCTTGGATTATGCGTTTGCCAATGATTTAGAAATTCAAAATGGAAAACTAACCGGAAGGGTTACAGGAACCATCATTAATGCTGAACAAAAAGCAACACTCGTAAGACTTATTTCACAGCAAGAAAGTATTGATTTGAAACAAGTCGTTGCTATTGGAGATGGTGCTAATGATATTCCAATGCTTTCAATTGCCGGAATGGGTATTGCTTTCCATGCCAAAGAAATTGTGAAAGAAAAAACCCAACATCAAATGAGCTATGGCCCAATGACAAGCATACTTTCATTTCTAGGAATACCTGAGAATTTTGGAGAATAGATAAAAAAAAAGGATATCAGTATATGGAAAATGTAAAAATTTTTTTAAAAAAGGGAGACATTCTCATTCGCGAAGGTGAAGAAAGTCAAAATTTATATTGGGTTCAAACAGGAGAACTCTCTGTTTATAAAAAAGTTGTCGATCGTTCTCTCAAAATAAATATAAATACGTTGAGTGCTGGAGATCTTATTGGAGAACTTTCATTCATCGATCAAAAACCACGTTCCGCAACAGTTCAAGCAACCACGGATTGTGAACTTATTAAACTTGATTATATTGAGTATCAAAAAATGTTAGGTCAGCAGCCTAAATGGATTGTCAAAATACTTGAAAGCATTAGCCATAAATTGAGAAAATTGAGTGATCTCTAAAGAAACTGCACAATCTCTTCTTCATATTGCAGAAAAATATGGTACCCCTATTTATGTATATCAAGGGGAAAAGATTGAAGAGAAATTTCATTTTCTTAAAAATTCTTTTAAAAAATTTACACCTCAAATTTACTACGCCATGAAAGCATTATGGAATCCTCATATTTTAAAAATTCTTTTTAATATGGGGGCTGGAATTGATGCTGTTTCAATAAATGAAATCAAATTAGCTCTTCAAGTTGGATTTTTACCAAATCAAATTATGTTTACTCCTAACTCTGTTGAAATGGCGGAGATCACTGAAGCAAAAAATTTGGGAGTACGTATCAATATCGACAACCTTATTATTCTTCGAAAATTTGCGGAACTTTATAACGACTCTTATCCTGTTTGCATTAGAATTAATCCCCATATTATGGCTGGAGGAAATTATAAAATTTCTACGGGACATATTGATTCTAAATTTGGGATTTCAACGTCACAAATAAAAGATATTTTTGAAATAATAAATACAACTGGTTTATTGGTGAATGGACTTCATTTACATACTGGATCAGATATTTTTGAGTCAGAAGTATTTATTCGCTCTGCTGATATTCTTTTAGATCAAGCTCGTTTGTTTCCCAATTTAGACTATCTTGATTTTGGCTCTGGTTTTAAAGTAGCGTACAGTCCTACAGATCAAATAAGTAATATTCCAGAAATCGCCAATCTTCTTGAAGCAAGACTTTCTCTTTTTTTTAATGAGTATGGAAGAACTCTTCAAATTTGTTTCGAACCAGGAAAATACTTAGTCAGTGAGTCGGGATTTTTTTTAACCAAAGTAAATGTTTTAAAAAAAACACCCTCGCAAGTTTTTGCTTGTGTTAATTCAGGCTTTAATCATTTAATTAGACCTATGTTTTATGATGCCTACCATCATATCAGTAACCTAAGTAATTTAGGCCAGGAAGAATCTATTTATAGTGTTGTAGGTAACATTTGTGAGACTGATACATTCGCCAAAAATCGTTCCCTGAGCCAAGTGAGAGAAAATGATATCCTTTGTTTTCATAATGCTGGAGCTTATTGTCAATCAATGAGTAGTCATTACAATTTACGACCTAAATGTGCCGAACTTTTACTTTATAATCAAGAAGTAAAAGTTATAAGAAAAGCAGAAACTCTTTCTCAAATACTCGAAAATATTCCTCCCTTTTCGCCAATGTAAGAAGATGTCAGAAAATAGGTGATTGTCTTCATCTGATAAAAAGTTAACAATCCCTTTAAATAATTCTTATGATAATTATAAGAAAAAATAATAACAAGGATGCTATGAAAATTTCAATTGTACTTATTTTTTTAACTTTTTTTTCTTTTGCAATTAAATCCGCTCCTTTCAGAATCGCTGCATACAATATTGAAAATTATGATTCTGATAAAAAGGCAACTAATAAAAACGAGTTGATTAAAATTCTATTCGAGGTAGCTCCTGACATTATGTCTGTTGAAGAAATTGTCAATAAAGAAAGTTTCTATTCACTCATTCAGAGTCAACTTCCTTTCTACTCTGTTCAAGTTTCTAAATGCGGTGGACGAGGCAATCAAAACCTTGGTTTCATGTGGAATCCTAAAAGATTTAAACTTATCTCTTTTATTGAAGATATCAGACTGTCAATTGGTTCAAATAATGAAACTCCAACTTGTGATATGAGTTCTAGGCCCGTTGCAATTGGTATTTTTAGAGATTTAATCAAAAATACTGATATTGTCTTTATGTCACTTCATTTAAAAGCCCAAGGAACTCCTGAGGCTCATGAAAAAAGAATTTTTCAGTTGGGAATGGCTGATATTATTAAGAATGAACTTCGTAAACAGGGTTACCATAATTTTGTCATGATGGGTGACTTTAACACAACAGAGTTTACGACATCTCAAGGAAAAGCTTCCTATTTGTCTATATTTAAAAAAATGAATATGCTTGATCTTGGAGATGGAATCCAATGTACCAACTATTGGCATGGAGGAACTGAAAATGGACTTTATGAACCAAGTATTTTGGATCATATTATTATGAGTAGTGATATGGTTTTTTCATACAATTATATAAAATCAAATACTCATGCTCATTGTGCAAAAACTAAATGTCATGCCTCTAGAACTTCTGGAGAACTAGGACAATCATTTAGCGGAGTAAGCGATCACTGCCCTATTTCTGCGGATTTTAATTAATGAAGTATCTTTCAATAGACATTGAAGCGACAGGTCTTAACGACAATGACCTTATGATTGAATTTGCGGCTATCCCTGTGGATAGCCAAGATTTTTCATGCGCAAACGAACTGGCATTTCACTCTTATATTAAATGTCCTAGTTTTGAAGACCTTGAACCGAAGCTAAATGATTGGGTAAGAGTTCACAATAAATCTCTCATTATTAAAGCTCATCAACAAGGCTTACCTTTAAATGATTTTCAGAATGAACTCACAAAATATTTAACCAATGAAAAAATAACAAGTTATTTTGCCAACCAACCTATTATGATTCTAGGCAAGTCGATAAATGCAATCGATTTACCTTTTCTAAATCGAGACCTTGGCTTTGACTATATGAGAAAATATTTTGCGCACAGAACTCTTGATGTCACAAGTGTCACTATGGCAAAAATTGATGAAGGGAAAATTCCTGCAGAGTGTTTATCTGGTTCAAAGCTCATGGCCCATTTCAATATGGGTGATGTTTCCCATACTGCTCTTGAAGATGCCATCAATACCGCCAAGCTTTATTTTAAACTCATTAAATTATAGAAATTTATTGATTCGCAGCGACAGAATCTCTTTCTGGATTGACAAAATCCATGGGATCGAGAGCTTGTTTACCTAGTCTCACTTCATAATGCAAATGAGGTCCACTGGAATGCCCAGTATTGCCCACTAACGCAATTTTTTCCCCTGCTTTAACCTGATCCCCTTGACTCACTAAAAATTTAGATAGGTGGGCATAAGTAGTGAAATAATCACCACCATGAGCGACCACCACCATTTTACCATAGCCTCTTATCTTAGAAGAAGCATAGATCACTTCTCCATTTCCAGAAGCCTGTACGCTGGTTCCTCTAGGGGCAGGAATATCTAAGCCATCATGAAAACGCCCCTTTCTTGGGCCAAAATACGATGAAACGACCTTATGGCTTGGAACAGGCCATATTAAATCTAAATTAGGGTTTACTGCTGCTCCTGGTAGATATTCATCTTTTGATCCGCGACGCTTCATATCTTTAAAGGAAAGAATATCCTTTCCTTTTTCTAGATCAGGGTCTCTAGCTACAAAGCCGATGCGCTTAGGAATAAAAACCCACTTACCAACCTCTGGTAATTCATTATGGTTAACAGTTTTAAGAGTTTTTATTGATACATTATATTTATTAGCAATTTCTTCCCAAGACATAGGGGCATTAATTTTAGCATAATATCCACTAAACTGCGCGCAAGAACAAAAAAATAAAATAACGAAAAAAGTCTTTAATACACTCATTTTTTCCCAATATTTGTCCTATTGTCTCTTTGCTCGTCCAAGAAGTCTATACTTTCAGCCTTAGATTCTTATTAAAAAAAGTCTCAAAAAAAAGAGAAGGATGAGAGGTTCCAATAGATTCTGGATGAAATTGATATGTTACAAAATTGTTTCCCCAACTTGCAACTACTGAATTATCCCCATTAAAATTTGTGACCAAAACATTTGCATCGCTCATTTTTAAATCAAATGACAAATGCAAAGAATTATAAAATTGAGCGCAAATAAAATCAGTATTTAGCAGAGCACTCCAAAAATTATCCAAATAAATTTTTTTTGAAATTCCATGAAATGGAGTTTTAAGTTTTTTTATCTCATATCCTAAAATGGTCCAAATCATTTGATGCCCTAAACAAATTCCTAAGTGCTCAATAGGCTCTAAGAAAAGCATCTTTAAGATTTTCTGAGCTTCTAAATAATCATTGGGATGTCCTGGACCCGGTCCCCAAATAATATGACTAAATTTTTTTAAATGAAAAAAATTAAAATCTGAATGTTGGTAATTTATAATTTGAGCTTCTCGTCCAATGCTACTGAGTTCACATGCTATATTATAGGTAAAGCTATCATTAAAATCAATAATTGCTACCATTTTATAAATTTTCCAAAATTTTTATTTCCAAAGTTTAATTCTAAATTAAAAGATATTCTCTGATCGATAACACTATCTCGATAATTTAATAAAAATGACCAACAATGATTAACGGGAAAATACTCAACTTCATAAATATTAATAACACGTTGATTTTGCAGTAAATCATATTGAAGCTTAGCTCTCAAAGCTAAGACATTTAATAGAGGTATTTGTCCATCCATGTAAAGTGTTTTAAGTGGTTCATCTTTAATGTCATAAATATTGATTCCCATTCTAAATTTTCCAATTCCGGTTAAAGAAGAAAGGTTAATGTCAAAAATATTTTCTCTTGTTGCATGAAAATAGTATTGGTTTAAATTAAGCGCAAATTGGTGCCAATTAAACTGAGACTCCAGTTTAAGTCTTGTTAAGCGACCTTCTTGATCTTTTTTATCTAAATAAAATCCCTGTGAAACATTAACAAAAGCTCTTTCCAAATAATCTGCGCCTGTATCATTTGGAGTTTTTTCAATTATCGAATTATTCCACTGTAACTCAAGTGTATTATCAAGTGGGATTGCTTTTCTAAATTGTCTTCCTGAAAGGAGATGACGATTATCCCACAATGTATCATTATAATCGTTACTTAAAACTTGTTGATTAATCTGATTATAAAAAGGATGATTTTCAGTATTATTAACATTCATCAATCCATGATGGATGAGATTCAACTCTTGAGCATGTTTAAAAGATCGCGAAATAAGACGCTTTTTTCTAACCTCTCTATCATCATACTTTGGAAGCTGTCCTAGATAATTTTTATCTTCCACTTTTTCTACCGCAATTTCAGACTCCTCTATTTTGGCATCTCCATAAGCCCGTGATAAATGCGTAGAAAGTTTTGATGTTGTTAAAATTGCTGATTTATTAAAACTATTTTGATCTGGAAAACTATAATGATGAAAAGGAAGTTCTATTTCTGATTGCAAAGAATAAAATCTTGATTTATTAAAATGTAATTTCACCCAAGGTGTCATCATCGTCCTATTATATTTATCTAAAAAAGTATTTGAAACTTGCTCCTTTGAGGAAAAAATATCTGATTGAATTTTACCGCCAAGACTAAGCCAAGGTGTTATATGAAAGGATTTTGTAGATGCAATAAATTGAGTTTGAGAATCAACATAAAAAGGATCTTTGTGTAAAGGATCTTGATAAAGTAAGTTTTGATATCTTGAGTATTTGAAATCAAAAAAAAGAGAATTCGTCTGATGGTGCAAGGTGATATCTTTGGAAAGTTCACTTCCTAGAATTCGACGCTCTGTATAGAATGATTGAGCAGCTGTAAAATCTAAATCACTCGTGTGATCAAAATTAATATGAGCCCAGTTAATTAATTTTTTTTGAAAGTGAGCCTCTGAATCCAAATAAGTTCTAAATATGTCCGTTCTATTGGAATTTACAGGATCATATATTCGATCATTAATACTTCGTGAATTAATTTCTAAATTACTTAAATTATTCCATTTATATCTTGCCTGAAGATCAAGGCCAAAACCTCTGCGTCCCCAATAGCTAGGAGTAATCGTCAAATCTTTATCCTTGTCGATTGCCCAAAACCAAGGAACAAGAAGTTCAAAAGATGATATAACCTGTGTTCGCGAAAACTGAGGAAAAAGAAATCCTGATTGTCTTTTGTTTTTTATCGGAACGACAAAATAAGGAAGATAAATAACTGGCACATCCTTTACTCTAAAAATTGCATTCGTAATACGAGCGTACTCACCTACATTGATTTGAATCTTATCGCCATATATCTTCCACGAATTATCGCACTCTAAACATGTCGTGAACTCTGCTTCCATGGCCAAGTATTCCTGAGATGAAATACGTCTAAGCTCTTTGGCAACCAATGAAAAATCAGAATTATTAATGCGAGCATTCGATAAAATAACTTGACCATTTTTTTCATCAAAACTCATTGAAGAACTGTAAACAGTCATTTGGTCAGTTACAAGACGTACATTTCCTGAGATTGAGTAGATTCCTTTTTCAAGATTAATATAAGCTTCCTGTCCATAGAGAGTTTGTTTGTCTTGATTAATAATGACATCACCATATAACCAGTGTTCATTGCCAGAACTTTTTGAGACTGACTTCTTTGCGTAGAATCTAATATTATCTTTAAAGTCATTTATTTTTGCGAATAATTGAGGACTAGCAAAACTAATAGTTAGAAAGAAAATGAGAATTATCAAATTGATATTCTTTATAGAATTCACCCGCCAAATAGATTGAGCATCCAACAATCCAATTGCCTTGTTTTTTTGAGTTAATAATATTTTTCCAGTTATTTTCAACACATATTCCTAAATTTTGTGCAACATACTCCAACTTACTCTTTTCTAAAGCTTTATAATGATCCCAATCACAAAGAGAAACCAGAGATTCAGGAAAAAATTCCCTGATATTTTTTATCATAGAAATAACTTCCTTAGTTTCTCGCTGTGAAAAACAAAGAATAAATCCATCAATTTTCGCATTATTAAATTTTCTTGGCAAATTTAATAATGTTTTTCTGACCCCGTCTAAATTATGAGCCCCCCAGAGAAAAAAATTAGCCTCTCCTATTCTTTTAATCTGGTCATAACCATGAGGAGAATAATCTTTTGAGGACTCTACCTCTAAACCAATTTCTCTCATTGTTAATACTGCTAAAGCTTGATTCTTTTGAGAATAATTCAAAGTTAAGGTATCACGTAAAGCAATCCAATCAATCCGACGTTCTTCAGTATACTGTAAAACTTTCTGATTTAAATAGTCTGATTCAAAAGCTGTAATTAATTTTTTATGAGGCCTTGTAATTCCCAATTTTTGTAGCAGAATCTGAAAAAAAGTTTTACCTAATATTTCAGTATGGTCTCTTGAAATATTTGTAAGAACAGCAATATCCGCATCTAAAACATTCACGGCATCAAAGAGCCCACCGAGCCCGACTTCGAGAACTAAATAATCAGCTTTCTTCTCGATAGCAAATTGACAAAAAATAAAAAACAAAAATTCAAAGTAACTTAAATCCTTACATTCTGGAATATTTTGATGAATTAAAAATTCTAGTTCATCATAAGATATATATTGATTGCCAAATGAAAATCTTTCTCTCACTGAAAGTAAATGAGGTGAAGTCCACAAAGCAACTTTTTTCTTCGCAAGAAATAAGTGTTTTGTGATTTCTTTACACGTTCCTCCCTTCCCATTAGTTCCACCAACCGTAATGATTGTCATTTTCTGAAGGTCTGGCTTTATCTTTTGCAAATGAATTCCCAGAGACTCTAGGTAAGGACGAAAATTTTCTTTTCCTTGGCGTTCCTCTAAAAGTTCCGCGATTTTTTTTTCGCGCAAAAAACAAAAGGCACTCATAGCATAAACATATCAAAATAAAATTTTAATAAATTAGGAATGTTTTTGCGTTCAACAATGGTGTCAACAAAACCATGCTCAAGTAAAAATTCCGAACGCTGAAATCCTTCTGGTAAATTTTGGTGAATCGATTGTTGAATCACTCGCGGCCCAGCAAAACCAATCAGAGCATTGGGTTCTGCAAGTGTAATATCACCTTGCATTGCAAAACTTGCGGCAACCCCTCCCGTTGTTGGATCAGTTAAAACCGCAATATAAGGAAGTTTTTTTTCGCTTAATGTTTGCCGAACAGAAGAAATTTTAGCCATTTGCATAAGGGATAAAATACCTTCCTGCATTCTTGCACCACCTGAAGCAGTAAAGACCACCACGGGCATTTGCTCTTTTATTGCTAAGTCAAAAGCCCGTGCAATTTTTTCTCCAGCAATAACTCCCATTGATCCCCCCATCACGGTAAAATCCATAACGGCAATCGCACAGGGAATTCCTCCAATTTGAGCCTTTCCATAAATGGCACTTTCTCTTTCTAATTTTTTTATTTTTTCAGCATAAGTTGTTTTATCTTTAAATTCTAAAGGATCTGAAGAAAATAACTGAGAATCAAATTCAACGAAAGAATTTTCATCGACAGTTACCTGTATTCTATCCAAAGCACTTAAGCGATTATGAAAGTTACAAAGCGGACAAATAAACAAATTCTCTTTCAGTTTTTCAATTTCTATAATTTCTCGACAAGACTTACACTTTTCCCAAACCCCATCTAAGGTTATTTCAGTTGTTCCCCTAGAAATTTTCTTTAATTTAGGTGTTTTTACATCATCAAACCAACTCATAAAAAAGCTCTCTTTTTTGCCAATAATTATTGGCATAGATTAGCATTTTAGTGCTCAAGGCTGCAATAATTAAGATTTTTTCCACAATAGATTTATATTTTAAAGAGATATTCCGATAGGTAGGTGTGATGAAATACTTCTTTTTACTCATTTTTTTGGCATATAATATCAACCTAAGGGCTCAAGGAGTAGACATAAGTAATGATTGTTCTGAAGCTCTTAAGAGTATCATTGCCTCCCTTGATCCCAAAGGAACCCATCGTCAAACCGCTGAAGAATTTTTAAACGCTCAAGTTGAACTCACTCAACAAAGATTACTTTGGGCTCATTTAAAATATTTAGCTGAATTTAAAAAAAATGATCCTAAGATAAATGCTCAAACACATAAGATCGAAGACGGTATTTTAAAAATGTTAAGTGAAAAACATAACCCTCAAATAGAAACCAGCTATAACAATCTCTCTCAAAGACTCGCACTATCTGAATTAAGTGATGATCTTTTACAAATAGTCCAAGATCAAGAAATGTATAAGGGAGATGAACAACAACTTTATAAGCTCAATCATTCTGATCTCTTTATGATACATACCCTCGGAAAGCTCGAAACTGACTTACTTAATGGACGCTCAGCACAGGGAAATCTAGATAATACAGTTAACAAGAATACTCTTATTAACTTAGCAACTCAAATAAACTCTTCACTTGGTGTGACCAATCAAAAAAGTCACGCAAGTAACGATATTGAAAGCCATATCAATGCAACGACTAAATACATTGTTGATCTTGAAATAAAAGCTAAATCCGCTTTCAATAAAATGTTTGATGGACAAGGTGTTCCGGATATCTGTCAGAAAGATAATGAAAGCTCTTCTCAGTCATGCTCTAAGCCAATTGTTAAGTTTGGAAGCCTCTACGAAATGTTCCAATTGAGTCAAAAAGCTAGCCAAATGATTGAAACAAAGTTTTATTCTGATATAAAAGAAGACCTTTACAAGAACCTCTACTACTGTAGTCACTATCCTCATATTTGTGCTGACAAGGTCCAAGCATGCACTAAAACGTGTCAAGCCAATGATTCAATTTGCCATAAAAAATGTATGGGAGAAGATGTTGTTATAAAAGATCGCTCTTTTAAGTGTGCTCCACCTGATATTAAAAAAACTAATCCTACTCCAAAGCCTATTACAAAACCTATTCCGGACTCCCCTGTAAATCCGATAATACAAAAAGAAGAAAAAAACATAAAGATAACAACTAATACGAATACTTCTAATTCCGTTATCAACAATAATACCTATAACTATATTATTACGAATGCAAATAACCAAATCACTTCCGCTGCTCAAGTTCCTAATAAGCCGCAAGCACCAATCATTATTATCAAAGACAATAGTGAAGAAAGAACTTACTCAGTTAACACAATTGCGGGTGATCCGAATGTCTATGTTATTAGCATTGATAAAAAGCAGGCTCTAGCTGCAGTTGTTCCAAGTCCGAATCCCGTTACTCCTGACTCATCTCCAAAATCCAATGAGAAAGCAGCTGATTCATCTTCTGAGAAAAAAGAATGCAAGGATATCCCTGGCTGTCACGCAGGTTTTACTTTTTCTCTCGACCTTAAAATTGCAGAACAAGAAACCAATAAGGCGATTGATTTCAAAGGCTATACTTCTTTTGAGTACGCTGATGAGAAAGCAAAAGAAATCGGCATTCCTCAAGGTTACTATCTTGTTTGGACAATTGATGGAAAACTTGCATCCAATGAACCACTCAAAAGTGAGCAAAAACAAGCTCGCATCGCCGATCAAATAAAAAAAATAGATCAAAAAATTGCTGTTTTAATTGAAAGAATGAAAGCCATGGTTGAAGAAGGTAAAAAATTCGTGACCGATCAGGCAAAAAGTGAAGAACTTCAACTCGCTCAACAAGAGAACAAACTTAATCTCGATTCTCTAAAAAAACAAAAAGAGGATTTAGAAAAGAAACTACCATCTGACGTTTCCCCTGAGATAATTTCGCAGACTCCTTCCCAGAAT
>CAYQEW010000024.1:0-16546 GCA_964416605.1 uncultured Bacteriovoracaceae bacterium
AAAAAAATATAAAAATACGGTGATCGAAGATTGCACTCATTTATCCAATCTTCTTTTGGAAAATGTTTATTTGGCTTTAACGCCTGGAGCGGCTTTTGGAGCGCCGGGGCATTTGCGTTTTTCTTACGCAACCTCGGAAGAAAGAATTAGAGAAGCAGTTAAACGATTAGAGTCTTTTCAAAAAGACTTGTCTTAAAGACAAGTCTTTGCAAAATCCTTTTTAAATTCATCGATTGCTTTTAAAAGTGATCCCGCGACGTTATCAAGAGAGCAATACTGAGTCAGGCAGAGTTTATCAATGGCTTTATTGATATTTTTATTTTGGCAATTTGCTTTTAGTTCTGCCACGACATGTTGAAAATAGCGATGATCAACGAGTGTAAAATCAAGATCAATATGCACGAGAGACTTCGTTTGATCTTTGGTGTATTGGCAACCATTATCTCTTAGAGCGTATTCAAAAGCTGAAACTAATTTGAGAGGGTAGCCAATATAATTAAGTTCAGGTTTTACAAGTGAAAAAGTACAGTCTGCCGAGGCATTGAAACTAAGAATAAGAGTGGCGAGAAAGATTATTTTTTTCATAAACAAGATCCTTTTGTGTATTGGTAGCTTTTCAGACCAAAAGCCTGTGCTTCGCAAGAGTTGATATAGCTAATATGATTTATTTTGTCGCAAACAATGTCAATGGCATCATCGCAACTCTTATTTTTTTCTTTGGGACTAAGATTTAAGAAACTACTAAATTTATTTTGAAACATTTGATTGGGATCATATTTATCCATGACTTTTTTAAATTTTTCTAAATTGTTTGCATAGCGATGAAGCTTGATCTCAACAGGAAAAACCCAATCCATATTTTTTCCAAGATGCGCGCGCCCTTGATATTTTTCAATGAGAAGTTTGGCAAAATCATAAAAGTTCTTTTCATGCTCGAACTTAGCATTGTCCTCAAAACCAGCGGGTAAGAAAATAGGCATCTCGATAAAAGCGACCAATTCATTTTCTTTGAAGCCATCCACGGAGACCGTGTGAGCGAGAAGGGTTTTGTTTTCAGAAAGGGCAAAGCGAATAAAGACTCCCACTAACGGCAGACATATTTTTTTCTTTTTAACGAATTGCCCTAACTCATTCATCGCAGCAGAAAGTTTAGAGGCAGGAATCGCAATTTCCCAATCCATTTGAGTGAGTCCATTTTGTTGATCCGTCAGATCAGAAGAAATGAGTTTATGCGAGGGACCCACAATATCATAGGCTTTCACTTCTTTGTTATTTTCAGTGTAGCGGAAAGGGGGATCAAGTTTTAAATGAATCAGTCTAGCTTTTTCGACAAGACAATTGACGGTATTAAAACAGGCGCCCATTTGTAGAGCTCGTTTAAAATTAGCAGTCAAAGATTTTGGGATGCGAGGAGAAAGCAGAATATTTTTAGCACCTAATACTGCTTTTTGATTCGTTTTGATGCCGCAGGTTTTGACGTATTCGCCAGTTCCCGGAAACCAGTTGATAAGAGCGTAATCGCAGTTTTTTACTTCATCAATGAGACCATTTCCTTGAGTGATTTTTTGCGCATTATGGTAGGTGACGTGAACATCGAGATTAAATTGAGGCTCAAGTTTAAGTCTTATATCAGTAATAATACCCAAAAGTCCCAAGTGTGCAGTGAGCGCTTTCCATTCATCTTCAGGAGTATTTAGTTTAGTGTGTTCAAAATATTTTCCATTTGAGTCAATCAAGCCAATTGATTCAACCAAGGAAGAAATAACCGCGGAATGCTTAGGAGAACTACCGTGCGAAGCTGTACCAATGGCACCACCAATGGTGACACCGCGAAAACCCATGACGGCAAAGCCCAGAGAAAACCCTTTCGTGTCTAAGTAGTCAGTGACTTCTCCGAGCACCGCTCCAGCTTGGAGATGCACAGTGTCTTTTCCTTGAAACTTTTCGATGCCATAGATATGGTTCATTTGACTCATGACAAGAGCCACACCATCACCGCACATGATACTATTAGCAGAATGAGAATTTCCCAAAACCTTGATGGATTGTCCCTGTGCCTTCGCCTTGACGACAATTTGCTCAATTTCTTCCCGAGATTTGGGGTAATATTTTTTGATATATTTTTGGCAAAGAACAATGTCGTTATAAGAGCGAATAAGCGGCTGAGTGCAATCTTGAGGGCAGTTGGCACTGGTTTCTTGCTTGGTTGATTCACATACTTGGTTTCCACAACTGGCTACGATGCTTAAGCCTTGGCAAAGCTGGTTACTCATTTGTGAGAATTTTCCAATAAGTTCTAAATAATTATTTTGAGCAAAAGTAGAAAATGAAATGAACAGAGCAATTCCCCATAAGCAGTTTTTCATAAAAATTCCTTTGATTAATACTTGCCTGACCAAAACACTCTGTCAAAGGAAGAATATTGTTTGATAATGCTAACAATCTAGTAGATAATGCCAATTATGACTCAGACACCAATGCAAACTCTTGATTTAGTGAAGAAAGGAAAAAAGGTAAAGCTTTTAAGTTTTCACGCTGATTCTTTGGCTTGTCTTGAGTTTTCTTCTCTGGGCTTTATCCCAGGAGATATTATTGAGGTTGTGGCAAGGGCTCCTTTTGGTGGCCCTATTTCTATTTCTCATCGCAACCAATTATTTGCCGTGAGAAAAGAATTGGCGAAACTTATTATGATTCAAGAGATTTTGTTATGACACATTTGCGAGTTGCGTTAACTGGCTTTCCCAATTGTGGCAAATCAAGCTTATTTAATAAACTGACTGGACTTGAGCGCAAAACCTCCAATTACTCTGGTATCACCGTGGATCAGGCTACTGGGCTTGTCTCAAAAGATACAGAGACTCTTTTTACTTTGATTGATTTACCAGGAATTTATCAATTGTCTCCAGGGAGTCTTGATGAAGCGGTGACGGTTCACGAATTAATAGAGGGAGAAATAAACACTCTTTGTGTGTTAGTTGATTTTCAAAGACTTGAATCATCTTTAGCTTTAGTGCTAAGCCTGAAAGAGCATTTTAGCGGAAATATTTTTGTGCTCATTAATAAAGACGACAAAGGAGAACTCAGTTCCAATCTTTTGCAACAGATTTCTGAGCATCTTGGGGTAAATGTTTACGCTTGCAGTGTCCTTTCTTCTCATACTGAAGATTTAAAAAATATTTTTTTAAAACATTTAAGCAACTCAACCCTTCAACTGCGCGAAAAAATCGCGGTGAGTTCTTTTGCACTCTTGAAAGAATCAAAGGGATTTATTGTCAAAAATCATGATGAAATTATTTTAGCGAATCAAAAAAATAATATCGAAAGTAGAGCCCTCTTGGGGGATTTTCAAACCGCGCAAAATAAAAATAAACTGACTCAGAAAATTGATGCCTTACTTCTTCATCAAGTCTTTGGAGGTATTTTTTTTGTTCTTATCTTTTATGGAATTTTTCATCTGCTTTATCAGGGAGCAGAACCAGTTATGAGTTTTATTGAAGACTCTATGATGAATCTCGCCAATGTGATTTCTCCTTTTATTCCAGCGGGTATTTTACGAGATATTTTCACCGATGGGATTATGGCAGGTCTAAGCGGGGTGGTGGTTTTTTTGCCTCAGATTATGCTTCTTTTTTTTCTTTTAAGTATTCTGGAAGAATCGGGTTATATTGCAAGGGCTTCTTTAGTCGCGGATCGAATCATGGGAATTTTTGGGCTCAGTGGGCAAGCATTTTTGCCTTATCTTTCGAGTTTTGCCTGTTCGATTCCAGGCATTATGGCAACCAGAACAATTAGTGATAAAAAAGAAAGACTTGCAACCTTGATGACGATTCCTTTGATTACTTGTAGCGCAAGGCTCCCTGTTTATATTTTGCTGATCGCCACTTTTGTACCAGCCAAGAAGGTCGGAGGTTTTTTCAGTCTACAAGCGCTGGCTTTTTTTGGTCTTTATTTTTTAGGATCAATCAGTGCACTTATCATGGCCAAGATTTTTCGGCTCACTTATTTTAAAGGAAAGGCGCAGCATTTTGTGATTGATCTTCCCAAGTATAATATTCCTAACTTTGGAAGAGCTCTGCAATTTGCTTGGAAAAAAGGCAGTAGCTTTGTATTGAAAGCAGGAAAAATTATTTTATTTTTTTCGTTGATTATTTGGGCACTTTCTTATTTCCCGCGCAGCAATCAGGAAAATAAAAGTGTGCAACTCGAACAGTCTTATCTAGGGATGATGGGAAAGGCTATTGAACCAGTTATTTCTCCCCTAGGCATGGATTGGAAAATGGGAATTGGACTTTTAGTGGCTCAAGGGGCGCGCGAACTCTTTGTTTCCACGATGGCCACAATTTATGCGCTGGGAGATGCCGATGAAAATTCTCCAACCTTGCGAGCAAGATTACAAAATGAAAGATCTCCCAAAACGGGAGAATTAATTTATACGCCAGCGGTAGTTTGTTCGCTTCTTTTATTTTTTGTTTTTTCTTTGCAGTGTATTTCTACCTTGGCCGTCGTGCGAAGTGAGACAGGGTCGTATAAGATTGCAGGGTTTATGTTTTTTTATATGGGCTTACTGGCTTATGGAAGTTCCTTTCTTGCTTATCAACTATTAAAATAATAGCTCCCAGACTATTTTACGCTGAGATGCGAAAATGGTCGTATCTAACAACAAGGAACCAATGAAAAAAATATTATTTGTTTGCCTGGGAAATATTTGTCGCTCTCCTGCCGCAGAAGGTGTGTTAAAGCAAATTATCAAAAATCATAAGCGCGAGAATGATTTTTATGTCGACTCAGCGGGTACATCTGCGTATCACCAGGGCGCTAAAGCAGATAAGCGTATGATCGCAGCGGCAAAGAAAAGAGAGATTGATTTGACGAGTCTTTCTCGTCCTTTTGAGTATGAAGATTTTCAAGAATTTGATTATATTGTGGCGATGGATAAAAGTAATTTTAAAGATATTCTTTCTTTGGATCAGAAAAATATTTATTCTTCTAAGGTTTTTTTAATGACGGATTTTACGCCAAGCTTTCCAGATGTTGGGGTACCCGACCCTTATTTTGGAGGAGAGGCGGGCTTTGATTATGTTTTGGATTTATTGGAAGAGGGCTGTACTTATTTATATAAAAAAATAAGTACAGAATAAGTTATCTCTTCACTTCTCGCTTCGTCGAATCGAGTTCTTTCTTGCGAATACGAATATTTTTAGGAGTTACTTCAACCCACTCATCCTCGTCGATCCAATCAATAGCCCAATCGAGAGTTCTTTCTTGCAACGGAGGAAGAATAATATTTTCATCTTTCCCAGCGGTACGCACACTGCTTAAGTGTTTTTCGCGGCACACATTAAGATTTAAATCATTTTTTCTTGTGCTTTCACCGATAACCATCCCTTCATAAACTTCTTCACCTGGTTTTACAAATTGTTTTCCAGAAGAAAGAAGATTAAAGAGCGCGTAACCCGTTGTCTTTCCAGAACGATCGGAGATAAGTGCGCCATTGGCTCTTGCAAGCATTTTGCCTAAGTGTTTTTCATATCCTAAAAAGTAAGAACTCATGAGTCCTTGACCTTTGGTATTGGTAAGAAATTCCGAACGAAATCCAATCAGGCCGCGCGAAGGTATTTTAAATTCAATACGTGTTCTATTTTCGCCAAAAGGAATCATGTTTTCCATGCGGCCCTTGCGCTCATTCATTTTTTCTGTGATGACCCCCGTTGATTCACTTGGAACATCCATGACCACTTTTTCAAAAGGCTCAAGAAGTTCACCATTTTCATCTTCTTTAAAAAGAACGTTAGGGCGAGAGACCATGAGTTCATAGCCAGCTCTTCTAATTTCTTCAAAGACGATAGCAAGTTGTAATTCCCCACGTCCTTTAAGGATAAATATTTTGGGGTCATTGGTTGGTTCATATTGTAGAGCAACGTTTAGACGAACTGCTTTTTGTAAAAATTCTTCCAGTCTGCGACTTGTTAAATACTCACCTTCACGTCCCGCAATAGGAGAGGTGTTAACGGAAACGTTGATGGCAACAGTTGGCGGTTCAACGTCAATACGCGGTAGAGCTTCTGTGACGTTACTTGCAGCAATGGTGTCACCAATATGAGCGTCTTCAAAGCCTGCGGTAATAATAATTTCACCTGCTTCCGCTTCATCCATTGGAACTTGCACAAGCCCTTTGTAAGCTTGAATAGAGGTCAAACGAAAACTTTGAGTTTTTTCTTTGCCCCAAATCTTAACCATTTCATTTTTATTAACTTTCCCGTTGAGGATTTTTCCAATCATGAGAGTTCCCAAATAAGGAGAGTAAGAAAGATTGGTCACTACCATGCTAAAAGGAGCATCCTTATTGACGTCTGGGAATGGATAGTAATCGCTCACAAATAAATCAAGAAGAGGAGCAAGAGTTCCTTCGCGGCTATCAGGATCAAGACTGGCATAGCCATCGCGTCCAGAACCATAGAAGAAAGGTGTATTAAAGTCATAGTCAGTTAATTGATAAGTGTCGATGAGTTCAAGGATAAGATCCTCTATTTCAGTTTTTACTTCTTCATGGCGTTGATCGTGACGATCAATTTTATTAAGCATCACTGAAACTTTAAGACCTTTTTCAAGTGCTTTACTTAAAACGAAACGAGTCTGAGGAAGTGGGCCTTCTGCGGCATCAACGAGAAGTAAAATACCATCCACCATCATAAGAGATCTTTCAACTTCACCTCCGAAGTCGGCGTGTCCTGGGGTATCGATAAGATTAATTTTGATATCTTTCCAATTGATCGCACAGTTCTTGGCGGTGATGGTAATCCCTCTTTCTTTTTCGAGTTCTCCTGAGTCCATGACTCTTTCTTCCGTTTGCACGTGTTTTTCAAAAGTTCCACATTGTTTAAAGATTTCATCAATGAGAGTTGTTTTTCCATGATCGACGTGCGCGACAATTGCCAGATTTTTAATCATCATAATAATTCACCTATTTTAAAATTTTTCAGACTATAGCGAATTATTATCTTTTAGTACATAAGATATGCGCAGAACTTGTTATATTTACAGGGTTTCGCTTAAATCGATGGCAAAAGGCTTCGAGAGAGTCACATTATTTTGAGTGAAAGCCGTGAGAACCTCTTTATAGAATTGGTTGCGAGTGGCAAGAACGTTTTCCTTGAGAACCCAAAAAGAAAATTGAATATCTAGGCCGTAGGGTAAAAAACCATTGATCACAAAGATAGGCTTAGGCTCATCTAGACAGGATTTATTGTTTTCCGCGATAAGAAAAAGCAGCTGCTCAATTTTTTGAATATCTTCTTTTTGCTTTAAAGTGAATTTGATATCGATACGTCTAATAGAAAAAAAAGTGAGGTTCTGAATTTGTGATTTCATGAGGTTTTCATTGGGGATACGCACCATGGTATTATCGTTAGTGCGAACGCGAGTAGAGAGTAAATCAATGGAAACAACTACTCCTTTGACATCGCCAATTTTTATGGTGTCACCCAAAGCAAAGGGGCGTTCAATCAAAAGAAAAATACCGCTAATCAAATTGGAGGCGGAGGTTTGAGAGGCAAATCCGAGGGCCACAGAAAAAACACCCGCAGCACCAAGAAGCAATTTGAGATCAATCCCCATCTGCTTGAGACCAAAAATAACAATCAAAGAGTAGGCGAGATATTTAATACTTTTTTCCAGGATGAGCTGATTGGTCGTCTCTAAAGAATCTTTGGTGAGATATTTAAAAACTTTCATTAAAAAGTGAATGAGCACAATACCAGTTATGATAACGGCGGAACCTTCTAAGAATGCGGAGGCTGAAAAACGAATCATGATTTAACCAATAACCCTAGAGAGCGTTTTACTGAGAATATTTTTTTGGAAAGTTTCCTTGGCTGGAACGATCTTTTCAATGGTGCCAAAATCTTCTTTCTCTGGAGGATGAAATTCTAGTTTAAATCCGCCCTTGGAATCACTTTTTATAACCGTAATCGTGTCGGTGACGATCATTCCTTGAGCATTCATATAAAGAGATAAAAATTTTGAGGGCAGTTTGATGCGCGCTAACTTTATAGGCTCATCAGATTGATTCACAATATTGATCTTGGTTAAGAAACGATATTGATAGATCTTCATATCATCTAGTTCTAATTTAGCTTTGGTCCTCGATGCATAGCATACTTCGCCACTGGTAGGATCTTCCCCAAACCAGGTGTCCGTTAATTTCACAATAGGGATTTCAAGAATATTTTTATTATCTTCAGTACATTTAATATTGAGCCATAATCCACTTGAAACATAAATGGTAGTCGATTCACCGCCAATAACATAGAAGGGGTTTTCGGGGCGAAAAACGAGCGCTCGATTAGGAAGAGAGGGAGAAAAGCTGAGGCAGTCATAGGAATTATTAAAACTAAAGCGGAAGGTATTTTCTTTGACAGGGAGTTTGCCTTGAAAGGGCACTTCAATCAGAATGGCGCGATCTTCAGAATCATGAGAGTGCTCAAAAACAATATCAAATTCTTTGGCAAGACGCTTGATCCAAAGCTTTAAGGGACCTATCTTCCAGAAACCAATTTGAGCATTTTCTAAATAATAGAGATACCATAAACTTTTTTCATCTTCTAACATCTTCACTGGGGAGCATCCTGAAAAATAAAATAAACGGCACCGATGAGACAAAAGGTAGCCATTAGATAATTTTTAGTGAGAGGTACCTTCGCATATGTGACGCAAAAAATTGCAAAGATCGTCATGCCGATGACTTCTTGAATGATTTTTAATTGAGGCAGTGAAAAAAATTGATTCCCTATTCGATTGGCAGGTACTTGAAAAATATACTCAAAAAAAGCAATGCCCCAACTTATTAAAATAACAAGAAGAAGAGGTTGGGATCGCATTGAGCGCAAATGGCCATACCAAGCGATGGTCATAAAGATATTAGAAATTATTAATAGGCTGATAGATTTTAGCATAAGTGTTGTGCAAATAATTTAACATAGGCTACGATGGGTGACAAAATAAAATTAGGAGAAAAAAATGACAATGAAAAAAATGTTTACGATGTTAACTGTATTAATCTTCTCGCAAATGGCTCTTGCGGAAAAAATGAATATTGATTTAAAAGCATCTTATATTCAATGGACGGGAAAAAAATTGACAGGCCAGCATACAGGAAAACTTTATTTTAAATCTGGTTCAATCGAAGTAGATAAAAACCAATTAAAAGATGGTGAGTTTGTTGTCGATCTAGCCACACTGACAGTTGAAGATATTCAAGGTGATTTGGCGACAAAACTTTTAGAGCATATGAAAGGCGAAGATTTTTTCAATGTGGCGAAATTTCCAGAAGCTAAATTAGACATTACAAAAGTGAAGAAAAATAATGTTTCAGGAAATCTTACTATTAAATCAAAAACCAATCCGATTAAGTTTACTTACAAAAAAGATGCCGATGTTTACTCAGGAAATCTTGATTTTAATAGAACCAAATTTGATATGGTTTATGGTTCAGGTTCTTTCTTTAAAGGTCTAGGCGATAAAGTGATTCACGATAAGGTTGAGCTAAGCTTCCATATCGCTCCTGAAAAAAAATAGTGCAAGAACTTAAAAGATGCCCGTGGTGTGGTACTGAAGAGATTTATGTTCAGTACCATGATACAGAGTGGGGCGTTCACGTGACTGACGATAAAAAACTGTTTGAGTTTCTTATTTTAGAAGGAGCTCAAGCAGGTTTAAGTTGGATGACTATTCTCAAAAAACGCGAAGGGTACAAAAGATTGTTCGCGGACTTTGATGCAGAAAAAGTCGCACGTTTTACCAATGCACGTATTGAAAAAATTCTTCTTGATCCGGGAATTATTCGCAATCGCCTTAAGGTACATGCCGCAGTAACCAATGCGCAAAAATTTTTAGAAGTTCAAAAAGAGTTTGGCAGCTTTTACAAATACAGCATGCAATTTGTGGGCAATAAAATAATTAAAAATAAATGGAAGAGTTTGTCGCAAATTCCTGCCAGAACTGCGCAGTCAGATGCTTTTAGCAAAGACTTAAAAAAACGGGGTTTTAAATTTGTGGGTTCCACCATTATGTATGCCCATATGCAGGCCGTCGGCATGGTGGATGATCATTTAACCTCTTGTTTTCGTCATTAATATTATTCCAGAAAGTTTTCGCCAGCTCCCATTCGCACCAGCGTTGCAGTCCCTTTGCTAAAATCAATGATAGTGCTTCGTCCCACAAACTCAACTTCTCCGGGGTCAATAATCATGGCAATGACATGAGAGAACTTATCGTTAATCAGCTCAGAATAAATAGGAAAATCAGAAGCGACTTCTAGCTGCTCTGCGGTCACATTGGTGGAAAGAACTGGCTTGCCATAAACCTGCAAGAGTTTAAGTGCTACAGCAGAGGGAGGAAAGCGTAGTCCTATTTCTTTATCGCTTTTAGAGGCTTTGAGATTTTTGCTCACCATTTTGGAAGCTTCAAAAATAAAAGTATAGTTTCCAGGTATGACTCGTTTGATATGACGAAAAGCATTGTCATCAATGATGGCCACTTCGGTGGCGGTAGAAATACTGGCGCACAGTAAACTAAAATGTTTAAAGGGACCCACTCCTTTAAATTTGTACAAGTCCTCTACGGCTCTTTTATTAAAGGGATCGCAAACCACCACCCAATTAGTATCAGTGGGAAAACAGATAAGTTTTCCTTCTCGTAAAAAATCACAAGCTCTTTTGAGAATACGGTCATCGGGATTTTGTGCAATTATATATTCAATCATATTAAAATTTAGTATAAACTTTTTAAGTTTTATAACACAGAAGGAAAAAAGATGATACATCACACATCACCTCTTATTTGGGGAATCTTTGTCGTTTTTATTTTAGCAGTTCTTGCACTCGATTTAGGTGTCTTCCATAAAAAATCGCATACAGTAGGTTTCAAAGAGTCCATTTTTTGGTCTGCGGTATGGATCGCTTTAGCCCTCGCTTTTAGTATGGTCATTCTCTATTGGCGAGGCCAAGAAGATTTCATGCTTTTTCTCACGGGCTACGTGATTGAAAAATCTCTCTCGGTTGATAATCTTTTCGTTTTTCTCCTTATTTTTAGTTACTTTAAAATCCCTAATCAGTACCAACATAAGGTTTTATTCTTTGGTATTTTTGGAGCTCTTATTTTGCGTGCTTTTTTTATTTGGGCAGGTATTGCGATTCTCGCTAAGTTTGTTTGGGTTATTTATATTTTCGGTGCTTTTTTGGTGGTGTCTGGAATTAAGATGCTTATGCCTCAAAGCGATGATCATGATCTTGAAAAAAGTTGGGTTATCACGTGGACTAAAAAAATCTTCCCCACAACACCGCACTTTCATGGTGATAAATTTTTTGTAAGACTTGAGGGAGTTCTAACGGTAACACCTCTTTTTATTACCCTGGTTTTTGTGGAGTTTTCAGATCTTGTTTTTGCGGTTGATTCAATCCCCGCGATTATTGGCATTACCAATGATCCTTTTTTGGTTTTTTCTTCTAATGTGTTTGCTATTTTGGGACTTCGCGCACTGTATTTTGCGCTTAAAGGATTTGCTGATATTTTCCATTATTTAAAATATGGTTTAGCAATTATCTTGATTTTTATTGGTGTTAAAATGCTTGTGTCTCATTATTACCATATGCCCGTAGCCATAACCATGGCGGTCATTTTCGTGGTACTTTTTATATCGGTACTTGTTTCTTTATGGAGTAATCAGCAAGCAAAGAAAAAGCATTCCTAGAGAATGCTTTTTTAAGTCAACATACCGACAATTGTTGCAGTGAGCAGTGAACAAATCGTTCCACCGATAAGCGCTTTAATACCAAGCTCGGAGAGCATACTGCGTTTGCTTGGAGCCAGAGAACCGATCCCTCCAACTTGAATTCCAATGGAGGCAAAATTGGCAAAACCACTTAAAATATAGGTTGCCATAACAATCGATTTTGGATCTTGAAAAACATTATTTGCTTTCATTTTTCCTAAAGTGGTGTAAGCGACAAATTCATTGAGGATTGTTTTTTCGCCCAAGAGTTGACCGATATAAACGATATCAGATTTGGCTACTCCGAGTAACCAGACAAAAGGAGCACAGATATAACCAAGAATAAATTGCAATGTGAAGCTTTGATATTGTCCGTCCGTAAAACTTTGCACCCAAGTGTTTAAACCTAAAAAATTTCCAACGACATCACTTAAAAGGTAGTTCACCATGGCAATCATTGCGATAAAAACGATAAGCATTGCAGCAATATTAAAAGCAAGTTTAAGCCCATCTTCAGTACCTACTGCAATAGCTTCAATCATATTGCTACCAATTTTTTCTTCAGTGAGTTCTAATTTCTCATCGACTTCTTCGGTTTCAGGAAGAAGCATTTTAGAAACGACAATTGTGGCAGGTGCCGACATAACGGAAGCGGCGAGTAAATGTTTGGCAAAGAAGAGTTGTTGAACGGGATCATCTCCACCAAGAAAGCCAACGTAAGCAGCGAGAACTCCTCCCGCGGTATTGGCCATTCCTCCGACCATAATGCAGAGAATTTCAGAGCGAGTCATTTTGGCAAGATAAGGTTTAATGAGAAGAGGAGCTTCCGTTTGGCCCAAGAAAATATTGGCAGTTGTCGATAAATTTTCTGCTCCCGAAATTGTCAAAAATTTTCCCATCGACCAAGAAAGAACGTAGACAATTTTTTGGAGTATGCCCAAATAAAAGAAGAGGCTGGTTAGAGCAGAAAAGAAAATAACCGTCGGAAGAATTTGAAACGCAAAAACAAAGCCCGAACTTTTTACATCAATGAGATTTCCAAAAACAAAAGAAGAACCTTGGCGAGTAAATTCTAAAACAACCACAAAGAAGCTACTGACTCCTTCAAAGATATTTGCAATAAAGGGGACTTTGAGAATACAGACTGCAAAGACAACTTGCATGAGCATTCCAATTGAGACAAGCTTCCAAGGAATATTCTTTTTTTTGCCACTGAGTGTAAAAAGTAGCCCAAGTAGAACTGTTAAACCTAGTAAGCCGCGCAAAACACCTTCTAAATTCATCATGGATCTCTCCCCAATTATTAAAATTTTAAATAGGGTTTAGTATTTTTACTTATTAATGTCTATGATTATTTAAAGGGGAGGTAAATCCTCCCCTAATATGAAAGAATGGTTATTTTTTTCTTTGCAATTTACTGTTTTTAATACCGTAAATAAAGTAAATAAAAAAGCCAATAAGTAGCCATACGACTAGACGAATCCACGTATCATGAGGAAGTCCAGACATAACCCATAAACAAGAAAGCATACCCGCCGGAGCAATCAGCCAGTAAAGAGGTGTCTTGAAAGGACGTTTAATTTCTGGGTGAGTTTGTCTCAAAATAAAAACTCCCGCACATACTAGAACAAAAGCCAGAAGAGTTCCGATTGAAACAAGTTCTCCTACTAAGCTCATTGGCATAAGACCTCCACAGATCGCCACAAAAACACCTGTGACAATCGTAGCAATATGAGGTGTGCTGTATTTAGGATGAAGCTTGCTAAACCATGGAAGTAAACCATCTTTTGACATTGCATAGAAAATTCTGGTTTGCGCGAGCATCATAACAAGTACAACGGATGTTAAACCAGAAAGAGCTCCAAATTTAACGATACCTGAAATTGTTCCGCCAATTGCTGGGCTCCAGTTATGACGAGAAACAATCGCATCGACACCAACCGCAATTGGATCTGCAACGCCGAGTTCTTTATAAGGAACAACCCCTGTCATAACAAGTGCCATAAGAATATAGATCGCAGTACACAGAATAAGAGAGCAAAGAATCCCAATAGGAAGATCGCGTTGAGGATTCTTAGCTTCCTGGGCAGTTGTTGAAAGAGCGTCAAAGCCTATATAAGCAAAGAAAACAACCCCCGCTCCAGTGAGAACACCGCTCCAACCATAGCTCATAAACTCAACGCCGTTGCGAAGAGAAATACCTTCTGGTGGAACGAGACGAGCAAAGCCTGTTGCTGCTCCATTGGCAATCCAATTGGCGCTATCAATAACACTCCATCCCAAAAGGATAAAGCCGATGATGATGGCAACTTTAATCACTACAATAATATTGTTCATGCGCGTACTTTCTTTAATGCCTTTAAAAAGAACCATCATAACAAAAAGAGAGATAACTGAAGCTGGAAGATTCCAAATCCCGTAGGCAATTGATCCATCAGCCAAGGTAACATGTTCCCAGGGCCCCTTGGTGAAAAGCAGCATAGAGTCAGAAAAATGAATCCCAAAGGTTTTAGTGAGAAGAGAGACAAAATAGCCTGACCACGAAGCAGCAACAGTGACAGCTCCAAAAGCGTATTCTAACACTAAATCCCAACCGATAATCCAAGCGATGAATTCACCCATTGTGGCATAAGAGTAGGCGTAAGCAGAACCTGAAACGGGAACCATCGATGCCATTTCGGCATAACAAAGTCCAGCGAAGGCACAGAGAACTCCTCCAATCATAAAACTATAAATAATTCCAGGGCCTGCGTAGTTAGCAGCGGCGACTCCCGTTAAAGAGAAAATCCCTGCTCCGATAATAGCTCCCATCCCAAGCATGGTAATGCTAAATGCTGTTAGGTGACGTTTAAAGCCCCCATGTCCTCCACCTTCCAGATTAGTATCATTTGCTTCACTAATCATTTGGGTGAGGTTTTTTTTCGCGAAAAGTCTTTTCATGAAAACCTCTTTAAGTTTAAGTTGTGTCCTTTAGAATAAAGAAGAAATGATCAGATGGGAAGATAGAATCTAATTTTAACTAGTTGGGTGATTTTGTCTAAGAAAAAAAAATTTTTCAGGGGCCATTTTTTTTTTAATTGGGAGTATGATTTTTCCAACCAAAAACAATAAAAAGGAGTTTTTATGAAAATGTTTACAATTGCAATTCTAGTTCTATCATTTACTTCAGCAGTTGCTTTCCCTGGTTCAGATATTGCTAAAAAAGCTGCAGCAACTACAGCAACTACTGCAACTACAACTACTGCAAAAGTAGAAGAAGTTAAAGCGGAAGCTGCAACAGCTGCAACAACAAAAACAGAAGAAGTGAAAGCTGAAGCTGCTACAACCGTTGAAACAAAAAAAGAAGAAGTTGTTGCTCATGGCAAAAAACACTTCAACAAAATGGGAACTGAAGCTAAAAAAGCTATTGAAAATAAAACAAAATAGTTTTTCTTTTTTCCTGAGACGGTCTACAGGCCGTCTTCTCTTTATCTCTTATCTTCTTAAATAATTTTAACAAAGGATTTTTATGAATGTTTTAAATATTGCAATGGTATCGGCGGTATTATTTTCTTCAATAGCTTTTTCTGATACTCATGCAGATAAAAGACAAGAGCATCAGGGAAAACGTATTGAAGAAGGTGTTAAGTCTGGAACTCTTAATGAGAATGAACAAGCCAAGTTAGAAGCAGGACAAGACAAAGTTGAGGCGGCAGAAGTTAAAATGATGGAAGATGGTAAAGCGACACATAAAGAAAAACGTCATCTTAATCATATGCAAAATAGACAAAGCAAAAAAATCCATCGCATGAAACATAATAATTAAATTGAAATAAAGGAGTAGGGAACTACTCCTTTATCTTTTGATGAAAATAAAGATAGGTTGATGGAAAAATAATCAACGTAAGAATTGTCGAAAAAATAATCCCACCAATCACCACCGTTGCAAGCGGTTTTTGAACTTCTGATCCAAGTCCCGTGTTCACAGCCATCGGAATAAATCCAATAGAGGCTACCATTGCCGTCATAACAACGGGCCTTAAACGCGAGAGCGTTCCTTCGATCACAATTTCTTTGAGTGCTTTTTTCGGAAAAAGTGCTTTGAGTTGATTAAAAATAGTGAGAAGAACAATACCATTGAGAAGAGCAATCCCAATAAGCGCAATAAAACCTACGGCGGCAGAGAGACTTAAATTAATATGCCTTAAATAAAGAGCAAATATTCCTCCAAATGTTGCGAAGGGGACACAAAGAAAAATAGTGATGGCATCAAGTATTGATCCAAATTCTCGCCATAGAATAAATAAAATAAGAAGTAAGGTAAACGGAATGATAAGCATGAGTCTTAGTTTGGCGCGTTCGAGATTATTAAATTGTCCACCTAGGTGAAGAGTGTGATTTTTATTGATTGGATTATTGTGAATAATTTTTTTGATATCATTGACAAAACTCATGGTATCTCGACCTTCGATATTAAGAGAGAGTGCAGCATAGCGTTGCCCCCAATTTCGCGCAATGGTGGTTACCTGATCTTTAATCGTAATATGAGCAATCATTTCAAGAGGCACTGAGCCGCCATCACTTAAGGCAACGGGAAGTTTTTTTATTTCCTCAATGTCATTTCTTTTGTCTTCAGAAAGGTGAATGACAATCGAAAATTTTTTCATCCCTTGAACCCATTCTCCAATACTGATCCCTTGCATAAAACTCACAATTGTTTGATTAAATTCATCAAGGGAAATTCCTAATCTCGATAGCTCTTTAAAGTTCGGACGAATATCAATAACCTGACTTTTTCTT
>CAYQEW010000025.1:0-1618 GCA_964416605.1 uncultured Bacteriovoracaceae bacterium
CAGGCAAAGATCCTTCGAAAGTTGATCGCATAACCAAACATAAGTCCTTGGTCACCAGCTCCCATTTCTTTGGTGCTATTGGTCGATTCGTTCACTCCCATGGCAATATCGGGAGATTGATTGTCGAGAGTCACCATAACGGCGCAGGTACCAGCGTCAAACCCTTTTTCCGAATGATCATAGCCAATTTCTTTTATTTTGTTTCTGATGACAGATTGAAAATCGACTTTAGCTTTAGATGTAATTTCACCCGCAACTACCACGAGGCCCGTTGTGATAAGAGTTTCACAGGCAACGCGTGACAGGGGATCTCCCTTTAAGAATTCATCTAAAACAGCGTCGCTAATTTGATCAGCGATTTTATCTGGGTGTCCCTCAGTTACAGATTCTGATGTAAAATAGTAATTTTTTAACATTATTCTATCCTCCAAAATTTGGGGTAGAGTACCTGAAATGAGATCAATAATCTAGTGCTATTAGATGTCAAAGAAGTTTAGATTTGAAGTGTTGTAGAGGCTTGTTATCCTCTAGGTTCAATTGAGCAGCTTGCATACCAGTTAGCATTGTAAGTACCTTGAATCAAACTAAGAGCGGCAATTCCAATGTAAGAAAGATAAACGTCGATGTCGATTCCAGCACTATCATACCAAGGATAATTGTTACTACCAAAAGGTAGTGTTGCGTGGGGAGCAGCAGCGCCATGTGAATTTCCCTTAGCTTCACTAAAGTTAAAAAGATTGCTTGAAGCTGTTGAATGCGTTAAATGATCGATAAAATCTAAATTCATTACGACTCCGTATAAGATATTATCTGTGTTGTGATTAACTCTCACTCTTCCAATCGCCAAATCTGTTTGAGAATTTGTTATATCTAAATTGGATGCTATCGACTCTGCGTCAAAAAATATTTCGCAAGCAGGAGAAACACTTGCGCTTAAATTGATTGAATCGGTATTTGATGCATATATTTCCTGCCCAAACAGCAATATTAAAATAAATATAATTTTCACAAAAACCTCCGCTGAATCCATTGTAAGGGGCATTGATAAAAATTCAAAAAAACTTAGAAAAACAAATACTTAAGCTATATTAGTGGAAGACCTGTAATGCCTCTAATTTGTGCCGTTTTTTTTTGAATCTATTGATTAACAGATAAGACGTACTCCCCATATATGGGAAATGAGGAAGAGAAAAAATCTGTACCAGAGGTATTTCCCCAAGCAAATAGGCCTTTATATGTTCCATTTGAAGAGATTGTTCTTGTTATTTTTAAAGAAGTGCCTTCTGATTGATAGCTTCCTGATTTTTCAATATCATGTAAAATTTCTGGAATAGCGGTATTGTCTGGAAATGGGGCACTTGGTCCACTCGATCGAAGAGTAGAATTTGGTATAAATTCTAATTGATTTTTATCATAAGAGAAATTTCCGTTAAAGGTAACACTGATATATTGATCAATTCCTCCAATCGGTGACATTGCATCACAAACTGGAGAAAGTAAAAACATACCCACCAAAAATGTGGATGAAACAGAATTGCCAAAATTATCAGTTACCGTATGTTTAATATAAACATCATCAGAACCACCGAGATCACTTATCGTGAGGGTTGGGCCAATT
>CAYQEW010000025.1:1628-16014 GCA_964416605.1 uncultured Bacteriovoracaceae bacterium
GGGAAACTGCCTGTATAGGTTCCGGATGTAAGAGCGCAACTATCAATTTCGGGAGGAGAGATAACATCTATTATTTCCCATTCATAAGAAATAATACTGGAATCACCTTGGGTGTATGCATTAGAGCTGAGCTTGAGTTCAAAAGTTTGAGGTGCGATTGCTTTATAACTATCAAATTTAATAGCAGCAGCAGTTAAATAAAAACCCGCTTTATTTTTATCTAGATGATGGCCATCTCCGCAACTGATAAGTAAGAAAAAAAATAAAATATATAATTTCATTAAAATTTATCGTTTCTATGAATAATAATCTTGAATTTTTTTGGGAACTAGGAAAATTGTTTCTGGCTTACCTAGCCCTATCATTTTTACAGGGTCCCTTGAGAAAGTGATTGAGTTTGAGGTAGCTTTTCGCCAAGGAGTCTCTTATGAAAATGACAGGATTATTTTTAGTGTTCATGATAAGTTTTTCAGCCATGGGGCTCGATATTGAATCTGCGGGCAGTGATAAAATTATTGAAGTCGTAAGAAATGAAAGAAATGATATTGTTCTGACTCTTAAAAATGGTGAAACAATCATTGGTAAGCCTTCTGTGATTACCGAAAAAGCACTGATAAATCTTATTGAGGACATAAAAACAGTGGAGAGTCGTTACGCTTATTCCTCAAATATCATTGGTACATTGGGGCTTGCTCCTTTTGTCTATGCTGTTTATTCTTATATTAAAACCAAGACAATTTCCTGGCCCATATTGGGGGGAGTTGCGGTTGTTGCGGTAGTGGTTAGTATTCTGAAAAACAGACAAGATAAAAATGGAGAAGATATTACTACTCTTGTTGAAGATATTATCAATGATAATGATATTGAGATTTCAGAAGACGACTTTAATTCTATTTGGGAAGTCGTCTCTACTGTAAAGTCTTAATAAAATCGGATTCCCAAAGCCCTAAACAAGTGCGGTTACTCATAACGAGATAAACCGTCTCATCGTTTGCTGTTTTTTGAAAATAAGAAAGTAAATCTTGAAGGTTGGTAAAAACAGAGCATGGCTTATCTTCTTTAAGGAGATTTTCTTGCATCATCAAAAGATCAATATTGTTCGCATTTTTGACAGTGGTGAGCAGACTTGGTTGGCATAAAACAATTTCATGAGCATGAGCCAAAGCGTCAGTGAATTCATTTTGAAACATAGAGCTTCTTGCCGTCGCAGAAATAGGCTCAAAGACCGCAACAATTTTTTTATTGGGGTATTTGCTTTTTATTCCGTCAATCGTCGTTTCAACAGCTCTTGGATGATGTGCGAAATCATCAACAAAAAGAGCACCCTGATAATATCCACGTTCTTCTTGGCGTCTTTTGCCGAGCTTAAGATGCGCAACTGCTTTTTGTAGATCCGTATAATTGAAGCCTTCACTGAGAAGCCACAGCAAGCAAGCAGTCAAATTAGCAATATTATGAGTGCCGACAAGACTTGTCTCAAAAACATAATTGGTGTTCTGATAGTTCACTTCAAATTTACTCGAAGAAGAAGTATTGGAAATAATTTGAGCGTGGTAGCTGATCTTGGTTTTAATATGGGAATGATTGCGAGTGAGATGATTCAGCGAATTATAATCACTGCAATAAATAACCGAGTCGAGATTAGTTTTTAAGAGGTTATCAAATTCTTTTTCGATATCAGCAAGAGAATTAAAAATATCAGCATGGTCAAATTCAAGGGACGTGAGAAGAACGTGTTTTAAATGGTACAAATGAAATTTAGAAAATTTTTCAAAATAACAAGAATCATACTCATCTGCTTCAATCACAAAATAAGGACTTGTTCCCAGTTCCGCAGAGGATTCATCATCAGGGAGAACACCACCGATTAAATAACCAGGGTTTAAGCCAAGGTTTTTCATGATCTGCACCATGAGATAAGTCGTGGTGGTTTTTCCATGAGTTCCGCAAACTCCAATTGTGGTGCGGTTTTTTAAAAGTAACTCACCAAGAGTTTTAGGGGCGCTGGCAAAAGGGGCTTTCGAGCGCTCTATAATACGAGCGTGCTCACTTGCTCCTGCGAGTGAATTGCCCACAACAATAAGATCAAATGTTGCAAGATACTCTTCGTTAATCATATCCATTGAAACAAGATTAATTTTTTTGTCATTTAAGTACGTCGACATTGGGGGATAAAAAGTATAGTCCGCACCGGTTACGTCATAACCCATATCTTTAAGTAGGCCCGCAGCAGTTCCCATAAGGGTTCCACAGACTCGAAAGAAAAATATTTTAGCGTGAGAGCTTAGCTCTGGAAATTGTGTATTATTCATAGATTAAGATTATAGGAAGTAAAATTAATCTCGTACACAATTTTCACACTAATTTCAAAAAATAAATTACCAGTAGGCAAGCGAAGAGGAATCGCCGGAGCGTACACAAAAGTACGTGAGGACGATGACGATGAAGCTTAACGCACTGGGAATTATTTTTTGGATTTAGTGATTATTCGTTTTTTCGTTTGATTGACTCACGAATAAAATACTTTAATAGCTTACTGCGATTCGCTCCTCCCAAAAGAGTCACAAAATTTTCATACAATTCATCGTCATGAATAAGTGAATACAGTGTCCCTGGGCCGCTTTCAACACGCGAAGCAATTTTATCAAAACGATTAATCAGAGTTGTTGCCGAATGAGATGTCTGCTTGAGTTCTCCAGTTAGACCATTCATGTTTTTGAGGGTGTTGTCTAGATTTTCTAAAACGGAAGAAAGTTTTTTGTCCTTATTTACGGAATCAAGACTTAATTGAATTTTTTCAAGGGTTTTGTTGATATTGGTAATAACACTATCTCCTTTATCAATCCATTCTTGCAGAACAAAAGACTTATCTGGTTTTAATATATCTTCCCACTCTGCCACTCCCGCAGCTTCGCTTCCTCGAAGGATTTCAACGTACTTATCTCCCACAAGCCCAGCATTGCTAATAGCGATGAGGCAATCTTTTTTTACCCACTGGTGATATTTTTCAGCGAGCGAGAAGCTAATTTGAATTTTATCAATAGCAAGAATATCAATACTTGTGACACTACCAATTTTAATTCCCTTGAGTTGCACAAAGGATCCTTCTTTTAGACCACCAGCATCAGGAACGATTGTTCTGAGTTTTGTTTTTTTCTCAAAAAAAGATTGTTCCTTGCCAATACTTACGACAACAATCATAAACACTAGAAGGAGTGCAGCCGTGAATAAACCCACTTTAATAAAATTTTTCTTGTCTTTTTCTCTCATACATAATCCTTGGGATTGATACCACTAAAAAAACTTTTAACTAAGGGAGAATCGGAGGCAAGCATCTCTTGAGGCGTTCCTTCGATTTCAATTTTGCCACCATTTAAAATAAGAATTCGATCACATGCCTCTAGGGCTGCGGGAATATCGTGGGTGACAAAAATAGAGGAGATTCCTCTTTTTTGTAAATTGCGCATGATTTTAACAACATTGAGAACATTGACGGGATCAAGTCCTGCGGTGGGCTCATCATAGAGAAGAATGTCTGGACCCAAAATAAAAGAGCGGGCAAGCCCTACTCTTTTTTGCATGCCCCCTGAAAGATCCGCAGGCATAAGGTTTTGAGTGTCTTTCATTCCAACGAGCTCTAAGGCATCTTTTACTTTTTCCTCAATTTCTTTTTCAGTGAAATTTGAGTGTTCGCGCAGAGGGTAGGCTAAATTATCAAAAACCGTTTCAGAGTCAAAGAGAGCTCCACTTTGAAAGGCATAGGATATTTTAGTTCGAATAGGATAAAGCTCTTCTTCGGATAAGTGGTCAATGCGTTGCTTATTAAAATAGATTTCACCTTGATCAATATCTTCTAAGCCAATGAGACTGCGAAGGAGAACCGATTTACCTGTTCCAGAGTTCCCTAGAAGTGCGATACTTTCTCCCTTATTGAGGTGAAAATTAAGGTTTTGATGAATTTTTTTATCACCAAAAGCTTTGTGAATATTTTTTACTTCCAGTATTTTATCCATATTTATTCAAGCATTATAATAAGAAGTTTAGAGAGAAAAAAATCGGAAACGAGAATAATAATAGAACTCACAACCACGACCCAAGTCGTTGACTCGCCAACTCCTTTTGTTCCTTCGGTGGTTTTAAACCCTTTATAACAAGCAGTGATAGTGATAACGATGGCAAAGAAAAATGTTTTAATAAACCCACTAAAAAATTCGACAAAGCCAATGGTGTCTAAAACTTTGTTGAGATAAAAGCCTGGAGAAATTTGAAATTCAAGAGAGCTAATGAGCATGCCTCCCAGAAGACCTAGGAAAAAAGCAAGAGTTGAAAGGAGAGGCAGAGAAATCAAAGTAGCGACAAGACGAGGCACAACGAGAACGCGAATAGGAGAAGTACCTAGAGCCCTTATAGCATCGACTTGTTGAGTGACATTCATTGAGCCAATTTCGGCTACCATTCCCGAGCCAATGCGACCCGCGACGAGAAGAGAGGTAAAAATAGGGGCAAGCTCTTTGGCTAGAGACATAGAGACAATCGCAGGCACATAGAGTGTTCCTCCAAACTTACCTAGGCCATAACCAAATTGTAGAGTCATAACAAGGCCCATGGTAAAGCCAATGACCGCGGTAATTGAGACCGAGCCAAGACCTAAATGAACAATTTGTTCATTTAGGCGATTCCAGTAAAATGGAGCCGAGAAGGTAGCTTTCGTTGCAGACCATAGAAGATCGATCATTTCGCCGATGACAATAAGAATATTTTTTAATTTCTCAGTGTATGAATTCATTAAAACTTTACCGATTTAATAATTGAATCAAAGTCTTTTTGTATTTCAGTTTCTGATTTGAGAGAAGAGGCTATAAAAGTAAATTCAAAATAACAGTGATTGCGTCTTGTTGATAAAAGTAAAACATTGCGAGAAACACCATCAATAGTTCCATTTACAAAAAGTTGATAGGCTTGTCTTCCTTTGAACTTAATTGTTTGTTCTTTTTTAATAATAATATTTTGTATTCCAATAAGAGATTGTTTGGTGACCGTTGCGAGATCGTTTTCCTGATATGCCTGACAATAGCTGTTGGTTATAAGAAGATCTTCAGAGTTTTTTTTGCGATAAGCATAATCGACATCCTTATCCATGAAGCGTTCCCAATCGCTAGGAATATTTTCAAATTGATAAGCTTTGTAGGCAATCCGATCTTTTTTGGAAGAGTCCCAAAGCAATGAACATGAGCTGAATAACAAGATTAAAATTAATAGTTTCATTAGGCTATACATATAATAATTATAGCGGGATATGACTAGGCAAATTATTCCCTAAGAAAAAATTTCCTTAAAAAATTAAAGTTTTTTGTTATCATAAAAAAGGTGGGGACAAAACGACACTTTGAGATTGTGTAAAAAGCAAAATGAAAGTGTAAAAACGTTAGATAACCTAGCTTTCATCAATGACTCAAGGATGAAAGAAGATTTTAAAAAAAATATCTCAAGTTTTTAAAATTAATGAGATATGATTTATAAGTGACAAGAATAAGTTAGGCGCAAATGGATTGCAAATAACCAAAATTAAATGAGACAGGAGGTCTTTTATGAATAGCAAAAATTTTTCGCTTGTTGGTCAAAATCCCCAATTTATCAATGCCCTCAACTTCGGAACAAACTTAGCTCTTTCTAAGTCTCCGCTGCTTATTTGTGGAGAAATTGGAACTGGTAAAACTGAAATGGCTCACTTTATTCATGCAAATTCTGCGAGAGCCTCACAGCCTGTTATCGTGATTGATTGTTCATTAGATCCAGTGGAAGTTGAAAATAATATTTTGGGATATCGCGACTCTAGCGGTGCTTTTAATAAAGGTGCTTTTGAGCAGGGAAATGGCGGAACGGTTGTTTTGCAAAATGTAGAGTGCTTAGAAGAAAAATTTCAAAAAAAATTACAGACAATTATTTCTGAGTTAGCTGATTTTGATTTAGACATAAGACTTATTGCTACAACTTCTAAAATTTTGTCTAAATATGTAACGAATGGAAGATTTATTCGTTCTCTTTATAATTTCTTCTCAAAATCAACGATCAATATGCCATCACTAAGAGATCGCAAAGAAGATATTCGCGATCTATGTGAGTTTTTTCTTGAAGAATATTTGGCAGCTCATCCCAATAAAAAACTTCAGTTTAATGAAGATATTTTTCCAATTATTACAGAGTATTATTGGACTCAAAATATTAAAGAATTAAAAGAAGTGATTGAAAATGCCATTGAAAATTGCACTGGCGAGTATGTCGATGTCAAAGCGATTGAGCAAGGTGAAAAAACAGTAGAAATGAAGCGTATGGACAACGATGAAGATGGCATTAAGTTAATGTCTCTTCGCGATGCGGAACAGCTTCTTATTAAAAAAGCTCTAATGCATACTTCTGAAAATCGTACCCAGGCAGCTAAAATTTTAGGAGTTTCGATTAGAACTTTACGCAATAAAATTAACGAGTATAGAACAGGTGGATCCGCTTATTTTGCTAATTTGAGATAGAATAAAAAAAAGCTCCGAAAGGAGCTTTTTTTTTGAGGTTTCTTAGCCGTCTCGTCCAATGGCTTCAACTGGACAACTGTCTAAAGCATCTTCACATTCATTAATTTCATTTTGATTCTTAGGTTGTTTCTTAACGTAAGCGTGTCCGTCCTTATCATTCATGACAAAGAAATCGGGGGCGGCGATAACACAGGCATCGCAAGCGATGCACTGATCATCTACGTAGTAACTTCCATCTTCATTTTGAGCAAATTTATGTTTTTTATCAGCCATATTAAAAATTTACATTTGTTTTAATTTTTGCATTTTTTTGAAGTGTTTCAAGCACAGCCTCTTTAACAAGAGTATTGTTTTGAGCAACTGGAGTTACTTCCTTGGGAGTGGAAATTGTAGAAACTTGAGCGAGCCCGATAGAACCATCTGCGCTTGAATCTTCATAAGTTTTTGTTGTATTTTTTTCCTTATAAATCGCCATGACCATTTTGGCTGAGAAAATATCATTGCCAATTTTATTGTCATAAATATTGAGAGGTTGATTTTGTTGAAACTTTAAATCATATTGTTTTGCCATTAGCTCTAGTGAAGAGTTATTTTTAGTTTCCATGTAAGTTTTTACATTTTTTACAATTTGATCATAAAGCGCCGTTGCTTCTGAATCTTTTGATTTTTGAATGATTTTTTTCGCAATAGCTGTTTTCGCTATTTCAAAAGGAATGATCACCGCGGGAGTTTTCTTTTGCACCATAATGAGATGGTAACCATATTGAGTTTTAACCGGAGCTGAAATGGTGTTTTCTTTTAACTCAAAAGCAACTTTTTCAAATTCTGGAACCATAGCTCCTCGACTAAACTCCGAAAGGCTTCCACCGTTGTTTTTTCCACTTGGATCTTCCGTGAATTCAGTTGCTTTTTTGGCAAAATTAGCAACGGTAATTTCCGATTTTAACTTAGTTATTTTAGCAAGCACTTGGGCATCATTGTTTTTATCGGACTTTAAAAGAATATGGCTTGCTTTTATTTTTTCAGGCTTATTGTACTCCATCGCATTTTGTTTATAATCATTTTCTAAAATGCTGTTATTTTCTTTTTTAGAAATAAAATCAGTAATTTCTTCGTTTGATACAGTGACAAATTTCTTTAAATCATCTCTTGAAACTTTAACGTAATTGACTTCAATACCAGTATTTTTAAGGGCACTCATTTCATTTTCATAGGTTTGAGAAACAAATTTTGAGTCTAGAAATTGATTCACGTTTTCGACGGTGATTGAATCGGCGATTTCTTGCTCAAATTTCTGAGGATTTAAACGGTTTAGTTTTAAAAGCTCCTGATATTTTGCTACATCAAATTGACCGGCTGTTTTAAAGTATTCTAATTCTTTAATTTTATCAGCTACAAGCTTCGTAGAAGGCTCTAAAGAGATATCCTTGCCAAGTGAAACAAGTAGTTTACTTTGAATCAGGCGATTCAGAGAAGCTTTTTGAATTTCTTTAAGCTGCTCATCAGACATATCGAGGTCTTTAAAAAATTGTTTATAGAATTGCAATTGTTGATTATAGCTTCTTTGAAATTCAGCACCGGTAATTTTCATTCCATTGACTTCGGCGACATCATGGCCCGATAGTTTTTGAATCGATGAATCTGTTGAAAGAACAAAGCTCATAATTATCGCCGTGACAAAAACAGCGATTAAAACTTTTGCTGTTTTATTGTGTAACATGTCGTTCATCATAATAGCTCCTAATTGGTTAATAAGCTTCCGATTTTATAGAATTAAATAGCTATATGTAAAGATAGATAATTATTGATATTGCCTTACTGATCAGGTTAGAATAGCGAAACATGACTAAGATAAATTTCAGCCAATTAAGACTCTACATATTTTTAATAATATTTGCGATTGTTAATATTATTATTTCAAAGCCTGATACGATATCTCCCTGGAATAAATTCTCAATTTCTTTGATTGGAGGTATTAATTCATGGAGAACTTCTTTTATTGGAAATATTAAGTATGTCTTTACTCATTATATCGATTTAGTGGATACCGTGAAAAAAAATAAGAGGCTTGAACAACAAATTAATCTACTCAATGAGAGCTTGAGAAATTACACAGCGGTGTATAAAGAGAATCAGCGATTACAGGCTATTCTCAATATGAAGACACAAAACCCTCATTTAAAAACAGTGACGGCAAGAGTTATTGGTTGGGATAAAACAAGAGGCTATCAGGTTTTTCAAATCGATAAAGGAAGCCTTGATAAGGTCAAAGAAGGTTTTCCGGTTATTTCTCCTAAGGGACTTATAGGTGTTGTGAACGGGGTAACTGAAAAATACGCTTATGTCGAAACAATTTTAAATCATTTAGTTCGGGTAGATGCTCAACTTTCACGAACCAGAGAGTATGGTATTTTGTCTGGTTCGAGTGAATTAAATATTGGTTCACTGGGCTATTTGCCGGTCGGGAGTGATGTTAAGGTGGGAGATGAAATTGTGACTGCTGGACTTAGTCATAAATACCCTAAAAATATTTACATTGGAAAAATAATAAAAATGGAAAGACCGCAAGAGCTTAGAAGCACTCTGACTCACAAAATTATAGTACAAACAGGAGTTGATTTTTCTCGTTTAGAGGAAGTCGATATTGTTATAGGGTTTAACAATGAAAGCAAATAAAGAAGTTAAACTCATACTTTCCGTTATTGTATTTTATTTTTTAGCAGAAATTTTTTTAAGTATTTTTTTTTCCATGGGTAATCTTTTAGAGTATCAACTCTCTATGAGATGTATCTTTGGTCTTTATTTTATTTTTAGATCAAATTTACGAAGCCTTGGCGTTTCACTCTTTATACTTGAAATAGTTCATTCTCTTTTTACAATTAACCCGATAGGGATAGGCATTCTGTCTAGTTTAATTACCGCATTATTTTATAATGTTTTAAAGAATTTTATAAATATTGAAAGAAAGATGTATCTTTATTTTTATTCGCTAGTGGGAATTCTTTTTTGGCAATTAATGGATTATCTGTTTCTTTATTTAAAATATCATCGAGATTTTAGTTTTAATTATTATTATTTAAAATCGCTTCCGATGTATTTTATGTTTTCTCTTTTATCCATCGTCATTTATAAAATCCTCGACCTGATTAATCCCAAGGGGCAGGATGCACAATACGTAGAGACTCGAAATGTTTAATCGAGAGCAAGTTGTTCGCAGGCATGATCAGCGCAGATTTCTTCTGCTCGCCATTATTTTTTTTTTATTTTTGCTTATTATTTTAAGACTTGTTTATTTACAGATTATTAAAGGACAAGAATTTCATCAGTACGCTCTTAAAAATAGTTTGCGCAAAGAAATTATTTTTGCTCCAAGGGGCGAAATTTCTTCAACAGATGGATCACTTCTTGTTTCAAATAAAGCTCGCTATGACCTTATGATTACTCCCCAATATTTAGAAAATAAAAAAGAAACTTTTCAGAAATTAGAAAAAATAATTGATGTTAAAATTAAAGAGATCGAGACCAAATTAAAAGCAGCAAGTGGGCAAGCGAAATATATTCCTATTCAAATTAAAAAAAGTTTGACCATGCAAGAGATTGCGATTGTTGAGACGGAGCTTTCTAATTTGCCAGGTGTGACGATTCAAGAATTTATTGCTCGGCAATATATGATGAATGAGGTTGGGGCTCACTTGCTCGGTTATGTGAATCAGCTTAATGCCGATCAAGTCGATCGCTACACGAAAATTCATCCACTAGTTGAACTTCATCCCAATGATTTGGTGGGCAATGGAGGAGTTGAGCTCACGTGGGATGCGAAGCTTCGTGGACAAAATGGCTATGAGTTTATCGAGGTTGATGCGAGAGGGCGCAAGAAGCCGAGAATTCATACCCATAATCTTTTTGAAGGGATAAAAGATCGAGTTCCGGTCAGTGGCAATAATATAAAATTAACCATTGATTTAGACCTTCAACAAATTGCGGATGATGGTATTGGGACGCAAGTTGGTTCTGTTGTTGTGATGGATGTGCGAAATGGTGAAATACTTGTTATGACTTCCAAGCCTTCTTTTTCGCCAGCAGTTTTTAGTGAAAAATTAACAAGTAAATATTGGAACTCACTTCTTTTTGATCCTCGTAAACCTCTTATTGATCGCAATGTACAACAGCATTATTCGCCAGGTTCAACACTGAAACCTTTTACGGCGATCACCTTATTAGAGGAAGGAAAAATTACAGAAAAAACTAGAATAGGCTGTTCGGGAAGTTTTCCTTTTGGCCGCAAGGTTTATCATTGTTGGAAAAAACAGGGACATGGAGCTATTGATATTGTGGGAGCCATTAGAGAGTCATGTAATATTTTCTTTCAGCAAAATCTTGCTCATTTATCGATTGATACGCTTCACAAATACTATTCTATGTTTGGATTTGGTGAAAAAACGGGAATTAATCTTCCTCAAGAGGTTCCAGGGCTGAATCCTTCGACAAAATGGAAGCTTGATAAGCTTAAACAATCTTGGCAGCAAGGTGAAACTCTTTCGGTTGGAATTGGACAATCTTTTTTTCTTGCTTCAACGCTCCAGTTAGCAAGAGCCTACGCTGCAATTGCGAATGAAGGAAAAGTTTTTAAACCACATTTAGTAAAAGAAATTACAGATCAAAGTGGTAAGAGTGTTTATCGAGATACTCCAGAATTAGTTCGAGAGATTAAACTAAAACCAAATACGTGGAAATATGTCAAAATGGGGCTTCACGACGTTGTTATGGATCCTAGAGGAACTGGACAACGCTCAAAACCTCTTAAAACCTCTATGGCAGGCAAGACCGGAACTTCGCAGGTGAGAAGTTTTAGTGCTAATAAAATTTATGATCTTTGCGAGTTAAATCCTTATGAGAGTCGTCACCACGGTTTATTTGTGGGTTATGCACCAGCAGATAATCCTAAGATTGCGATGGCCATCATTATTGAGCATGCTTGTCATGGCTCTACGGCTGCTGCTCCCATTGCGTCTAAAATTGCAGACAAATATTTTGAAAAATACTTACAAAAAAATGAGCCCCCCCATGTCGATGTCAAAAACAACTGAGCTACTCAAAAAAGTAAATTTTAGTTTACTTGGGCAAATGCTTTTAATTAGCATTGTCGGTATTCTCAATCTTTATTCAGCCACCAGTAATAATTCAGAACTCAGTAATCTTTGGGTAAGCCAAATTGTTTGGTTGTTACTCAGTTTATCCGTGGGCTTAGCAATCAGTTTTGTGAGTATCTCAACGATTAAAAAATACGCGTATTTTAGTTATGTGATTTGTCTTGCGTTGCTGGTTTTGGTTTTGCTTTTTGGACACCGTGGGATGGGAGCCGTGCGCTGGATTAATATTGCGGGCTTTAAAATGCAGCCTTCTGAATTTATGAAACTCTCTCTCATTCTAGCTCTTAGCCATTGGTTTGATGAAAATCGTCCAGAGCTTGATCTCAATTTTAAATCAGTGATTCTTCCTGCACTTATGACATTTGTTCCGATGCTTCTGATTGTTGTACAACCCGATTTAGGAACAGGAATGATTCTTTTATTTATTCTCACCATTATGGTTTTTTATCGTTCTTTTTCTTGGCGCAATATTGCGGTGGTTGCTTTCATTGCTTTTTTTACGGCAGGTCTTGTATATAACGTTGGACTCAAAGAGTATCAAAGAAAACGTGTTGAGACTTTTCTTGATCCTGAAAAAGAAGCGAGAGGTGCGGGTTATAATGCCATTCAATCTAAAATTGCGATTGGCTCGGGACGTATGACTGGAAAAGGTTTTAAGAATTCCACTCAAGCCTCACTGCAATTCTTGCCTGAAAATCATACTGATTTTGCTTTCGCTATTTTTAGTGAAGAGCATGGTTTCTTAGGAGATCTTTTTTTGATTTCTCTTTATCTTTATTTACTTTACTTACTTTTTAAATTTGCAGGCGCTGTCACGAATCCCTTTTCTTCCTTTATTCTCGTCGGAGTTCTGGCGTTTTTCTTTTGTCATATATTTGTGAATATGGCGATGGTTATGGGGCTTTTACCTATTGTCGGGGTTCCTTTGCCTTTCATGTCCTATGGTGGGTCGAGTATGCTGACCTTTGGAACCGCCATTGGTATTGCGACGGCGCAAATTAAAGAATCACATTTATTTTATAGTTGACATTAATTAGGTATTAATTTAATACTTCATCACCATGAATATTACGCATGATATAGGCAACCTTATCAAAATTATTCACCGTTTTTATCTTAATTCTTATATGAAGGAATTAAAGGAATTCGGTTTCTCTGATTTGCGCCCAAGTTTTATCGATATTCTTATTTTTGTTTCTTACAATGAGGGATGTAGCATCAAAGAAATTGGTCAATTCTGTCATCTTAAAAAACAAACAATGACTTCCCATATCAATGAACTCATTAAAAGAGGTTATATTGAAAAAGCCGCGAACCCTGAGGATAAAAGACAACAGGTCATTACCTTTACCAGTCAGGGACAAAAATTTAAACTCGCTCTTTTTCAAGCCAGTGAAAATGTTCTTTCTCTTTGGAAAGAAAATATTGGTGAAGTTGAGTTAGATCGATTTAAGTACTCTCTTGAGCGTTTTATTCATCACTTAAAATAATTTTTTCAATCTCTTTATTTTGTTTTTCACTTAAATTTTGTAAATGACAATAAATTCTTTGAACTAAGTGCGAGGTAGAGTATTTCTCATAAAGATCTGTGACATCATCAATATTAGAAATTTTTGTTTTGGTAGGATATTGATGAATAACCTTAATCGGGAATCCTTTCATTGGGGCATTTTTCTCATTATAGTATTTAGAAAGTCTTCCGACAGAAGAGCATTGAATGAAATCAATTTTTTCACTAATGAGATAGGAGTTAAGTTTATTGTAAATGGCATGTTGGTAGGGTCTATGGGACTCATAAATTTTGGGAACAATATTATTGGAAACAATATCCTGAGCCCATTTATTTGAGCTCGATTTTAAAACCTTCATCAGGTAGTAATCATCGTGTTCTCTATAAGCCTCAATATCGGCAGGGATTGCATACTCATGGGTGCTTTCTTTAAAATATTTCATGAGCATTTGCTCAAGGCATACAGGACGATAGTGGAAATACACCATTAAAAACATGTGCAGGCGACACAAAAGAAAATCATCAAAAGTTGAAATAGCGCGTTCGGAAATTCCAAGATAAGCAGTGTCCTCATGAACCGCACAGGCGAGATTATCAATAAGCCAGTCTAAATCAAAATTGCCGTAACTCACTCCACTAAAATAACTGTCGCGCAAAAGATAATCCATGCGATCGGCATCAAGCTCACTCGAAACAATTTGCGAGAGCAGAGGAAAGTAATTGATTCCATGAACAATAAAATAACTCGGATCATGAGAGACTCCGCGAACGAGATCTGACGCGGCATTAGGGCATACGTGAAATTGTTTTTTGGACAAAGACAAAGATTCGGTGAGCGAGCTATCAGTGATAATTTTTATAGTATAGTCTTCGTGACTCGCTTGGCGATCAGTTGACTCATGAAAGATAGCAGGAAGCTTGAGCGCCGAAACATTGGGCATCACACTTTCGGTGGAGTGGCTTAAAGGAGCGTGGCCTATATCGTGCAAAAGAGCTGCAATTTTGACAGTTTCTCTGAGGCGATTAAAGTCACTATTTTTTTCAGGAAAAAGGTGATTGAAAATTTTATCTGTAATCGACATAACGCCGATAGAATGAATATAGCGAGTATGAGTAGCGCCAGGAAAAACGTATTCGGAAAATCCCAATTGCTTTATATTTCTTAAACGTTGAAAAAAAGGAGATTGAATAATGGGCTC
>CAYQEW010000026.1:0-12522 GCA_964416605.1 uncultured Bacteriovoracaceae bacterium
TTGAGTCGGTAAAGCTTCAAGTGCTTTATTTGAGCATAGCAAATTTGTTGCTTTTATTTCACTTGCGAATAAAAATGATAAAAGTACCAATAATAATGTTTTCATTTTTTCCTTCTAATAACGAAATGGTAAATAGAACCAAAGACCAGCAAAAGAGAGCCTAGATATTTTATAATACGTCCGGGATCGTAATTAACAGACAAAACGGAACCGTAAGAGCTATCATCATTTTGAAAAAAAGAAGCTTGATAGAATGTGAAGTTTTCCTTTTTCATAGGATTATTCATATATATTTTGTGTAAATCAATTTTGTCGCCAGAAAAGACTTGAACGTAGCTCTCATAGCTCGCAGGATTATTCGTACCGGGATCTTTATCCATGTGGAATTGATTGAGAGTTATTTCAAAAGGAAGGTTAAAATTATCTTGAGTGAGTGATATTTTTATAGAGCTATTTCCAAAAGGAATCTGAGTTGACCCTTGATTGGTGACCCAATAATCTTTCCCTAGAAAATTAACTTTAATTGCTTTTATATTGCCACTAATAATTTCATTGTTGTCTTGAACTGGTTTAGAGTAAACGGGAATATTTTCAGGAAACTGATTTAAGGTATGTTTTTCTAAAATAATTTTAAATCCCATCCATGGCAATTCGCTCGCTTTTTTATCTTCAAATTTTTTAGCAACCCAAATATTTTCAGATTTATCAAAGAAAGCCAGAGATTCACCAAAAAGAAAAAGATGAGGTTTTTCTTCAAAGAGACTTTTTTTGAAAAGTCTAACTTCCGAACCTTCTAAAGGCTCTCCCTTTTCATTAACTGGAAGAGGAGAAACCATGGGGAAAAAAGAATAGCGTTTATTGTTTAAAGAAATCGATATTCGTTCATTGTTATTAAAATTAGGCTCTTTTCTAAAATCGACACTTGATGGCACGTAGCACTTATCTTCGGTGGTATGCCAGAAAATAAATTTATCTTGAGGGTGCGAAGCAAAGCACTCATAGAGCGATGATGCGAGATAGTGAACGCTTAAGGGGCCCAGCTGAAGGGAAGAAGGGCGGTCGGCTTGTGGATGAAAACTAAAATAAAGAGTTTCATTAAAGTTGTCATTGTAGAGACTATACTGACTTGAAGGAGTCGCTGCTTTAAAGTGATCTATCCAAAATACTTTTAAATCAGCAAAAGGAAGATAGTTTAAAATGGTCAGGCCATCAGTTTCTTTATTAATGAGTGTTTCAGAAGCATTGTAGGGAAGATTTAACTCAAGTTTTTTGCCATTAGGCTGTTCAATAAGAAGTTGGTCTTTATTGAGCACAACATTTCGATTAGGAGTGTTGATATTTAAAACGAGATTCCCATCAATTCCCCCGATATAAGTGATGGCAGAGCCAGCAAAGATAAGTAGGAGTCCCAAATGGAGCACATAAAAACCAGCAAGTCTTTTTTTATAGGGAAAACGTTGAACCGTAGCAAAATAGATGCTCAAGAACATACTGAATTGAAGAAACATAAAAGGAATTGATTTGTATATTAACCTGTTTGCGTAGTCTGTTCCGTGATAGCTTTCAGTAAATGTTCCTACTGCAAGGTAGACTGCAAAGAGGATAAGGATAACAACAGCGAATCTGACATTGCCTAGGATGGCTTCTATTTTTTTTAGCATAAATATAAAATATATTTGCCTTTTTTTGCCAAAGAGGTCAAATTTCCAAGGTAACTATTGACTATAACTAAATATTGTATAGCTTTTAATGAATTAATAAAATCAGAGTTTATGCTATAGTCAAAAGAATAAATTGAAGGATTGATATGGTTAAATTATTAGTTATGGTATTACTATGCTCATTTCATTTATACGCTCAAGACGTAAAGAATGGGGAAAAGTTATTTGGCAAATGTGCTGCGTGCCATGGTACAGATGGTATGGGGAAAAAATCACAAAACGCTCCAATGCTTGCAGGGCAACATGACTGGTATATAAAAACCCAAATTAATAATATAAAGAACCAAGTAAGAACAAATGGAAACGTAAAAAAGATGTATCCTTTTGTTAAAAATCTTTCCGATGGCGAGATAAGTGATCTTGCCGCCTATATAAGTCAATTAGCGAAGAAAAGGTAAAAAAATGAAAGTAAGTAAAGTGAGAGAGTATAAAAAAAGACTGAGTTTTGTCAGTACCAAAAATTTAGATGATATTGAAAAACTCTATAATTACGATGCCGAAGTCTTCACTGATTCGCCTGACTTTGTTTGGAGTCTTGATAATCTTAAAAAAGAATTAAAAGAAGGTTGGAAAATTTACTCAGTCATGCTCGACAATGAAATTGTTGCGGCTGCTTTTCTAAAAGAAGAAAAAGATGGACTGCATACAAAGAACACACCTGTTAAGTTAATTTATCAAGGGAATGGTTTCTCTCATCAAATAAAAGATTTTTTTGAAGATCAAGCTCGAGAGATGAAAATTCACAATATATTACATTATTGTTCGTCTCATAATTTTAGAATGATTTCTTTAAATGAAAGTCATGGTTACGAAAGATTGGACACTGAATTTGTAGAGAATCAGTATCTTACCGAGTGGAAAAAAATTATTTAGTTTTCTTTATTTCCATTGCCATTTTATTTTGGGGGAAATATTCAAGCCCAGCTTTACAGTTGGGTGTTGGGTTTCCTTCCGGAAAAGACTCAGAGCCTTTATAATAAGCTAAGCATTTACTTAGATAAAGATTATAGTAATCAGGCAAATTTTTGATAAGTAACTTCACTTTCGTTTCTTTTTCAAATGATTTGGGCAGAGCAAGTAATTTGTCCGGTAGATATTTGTAGTTTCGTAGATTTGTCACAACATATCTTTTCCCCGAAGATTGCTTTTTTAATTTTTCGATCCTATTCCATGTGTAGTTAAGAAGAGTCCCCTTGGGTAAATCAGTATTAAATAAAAGAATACTCATAAGGTTCTTCTCATTTTCATTGAGCATTTTTCTCTCATTAAGAATTTCAAAAATAGCTGTTGGAAAAGGTGAGTTAGCGGTTTTGTAGGAGTTGAGATAATTGTTTTTAAAATGCTTCCAACAATGAGGATGCATTAAAAGATCAAGATTACTTTCTTTTTTGACCATTTCAGAAGCAAGGATTTTATTGATTTCTTCTTTTTGGCAATATATTTCTGCTAAACTTGATTTCACCGCTGCTTCAATAATTTTATAGGAACTAATATTACTTTTGGTTTGTTCATTTATATTTACAAAAAAGAGAGAGTCTTGAGGGTCGGATGGCTTATTTTTCCAAAAATTTTCAAAGTCTTTTTTACAAATGCTCAGTTCAGATTCTTTTAGGCATAACATAAAATAATTTTTCGCAATACTAATACGATTGAGTTGAAATTTAATGCTCTCTTTTGCCTCGTCCCAAGTACTGAGTTCTTCTATTTTGACAAATAAATTGTGGGTAACATCATTTTTTAAAAGTAATGAGGTGTATGAGTCAATCATTTCATTTAATTGATTTTTCCATACCTTATTTCTCTTTTGTGGAGGAATATCTTTTACATGTTGAAAGTATTCTTCGTAAGATTTAGCTTGATAAAGAGCATTAAGATCTTCTTGATGATAATTGGTGCCAGAATTATTTTGAAAATAGTTATTTTGAGCCAGAAGCATTTGGCCATAAAAAGAATTTAAGAATAAAGTAAAGAGAAATATTTTAACCATTTTTTACTTGTAATAATGACACCTATTTTTAATAAAGGCAAAGTTATGAATTTTGGCAAAATACAAGAATCTCATCATTTCATTTTCGGAGTAGAATATACTTTTTTTTATTTAGAAGACTTACATTCTTGGTTGAATTTTAAATTTATAAAATCACTCGAAGAGAAGTTAAAACAAAATCAAAGCAAGCAAGATTTATTTGAGATTTTGATTGATTCCTATCCTGTTTTATTAAAAATAGATTATCAATCCCATAAGATTTATATGGGCCATCAAAGGCTTATGTTTGAAAAAATTCTCATAAAAGCACTCGAGAAAGACTCCTTAACGAAAGAAGCCCATCAACTAGAGTCATTTATTGGATTTTTTACATTATCAAAGATTGCTCAAAAAACTTCAGATGTTGAATTAATTGAAGAGATGTATCATTTGGCTCCCTTTTTCAAAAAAGCTCAAGACTATAAAGAGATTGATAGTTATGCTGAAATTTTAACCAAAGATTTTTACCAAAAAGTGAGTCTTTATAAACCTAATTTGCGAGATAAGATCATGGATTCAACATTAAATCTTATCACTCAGTATCCTCATCTTAGAAATTATTTGTTGAAATTTGTTGCCACACTTCCTAGTTTGCATTTTAAAGGCGCAGATATTGAAATCAAAAGACTGCTTCTTGAATCACTCAGTAATATTTTAGTCAGTGATAGGGAAGTGAGTAAGAAAAATAAACTTGTTTTAAGTCTGCGTTCATTGATTCAATTCGTCTATTTTGCACTTACTTTTATTCCTGCATTTTTACTTGCAGTTGTTATAAAGGCAAGTGTGCGCTTTATGGCGGAGCGATTTATTGCAGGATCTAGTTTAAATGACGCCAAGAAAAATTTGGATTTATTAAGACAAAGTAATCGCTGCGCGACACTTGATCCCTTGGGGGAATTAGTTGTTTCCAAAAAAGAAGCCGATGAATATACGCAGACGGTTCTAAATTATATTGAGAGTTTTGCTTCTCAAATAAAACCTGGAACCCAAAACAGTGCAGGGATTTATGAGGCGCACGTTTCAATTAAAATGACAGCTCTTTGCCATCATTTTGTTGCTCATGACAAAAAATTTAGTTTTAACGAAATATATCCGCGTTTAAAGAAGATATTACTTTTAGCGAAAAAGCATCATGTTTATATAAATATAGATGCTGAGCACTATAATGTTAGGGATGCTGTTTTAGATATTTATTTGAGAACATTAGAAACAATCTATCCAAAAACAGATCAAGTAGGGCGCTTGCAAACAGGAATTGTGGTACAGGCTTATCTGAGAGATTCCTATGAGCATTTGAACAAGATTTTAACATGGTGTAAAAATCAAAATCTATTGATGCCAATTAGACTAGTGAAGGGAGCATATTGGGATGCTGAAACTATTGAAGCGAAAGCTCATTCTTATCTTGCTCCGCAGTTTTTAAATAAAATAGAGACGGATTTACACTTTAAGCATTTGGTCGATAGGATTCTTGCTCATTCAAAGCATCTTCAATTAGTACTTGCCTCTCATAATGTTTATGATCACGCTTGGGCAATTTCTTTACAAAAATACAATTACCCAAATTCTCTTGTTATTGAACATCAATTTTTACATAAAACATTTGAACCTCTTTCTTTGGCAATGGCAAAGCAAAATTATTGTGTGAGAGACTATGTTCCTATTGGTGATTTATTGGTGGGAATGGCCTATTTGGTTCGTCGTATTATGGAAAATTCATCTCAAGTTGGAATTTTACAACAAATGCGAAGCGATATTAATATCGATGAAATAATGAAACAAACTTTGCGTTTAAGCTCATCGGTTCAAGGAGATTCTTGGCAATGGGATGATTTACTAGGAGATTCAAATGAATCACTTTTCTATAATATTGCACCAGTACGCCTTTATATGGAAAAAGAATTTATTGATTTTTCTCATTCTTTTGAAAAATATAATCTATTGGAAACAAAGTACTCTTTTCGAGATTACTCTCCTAGTGAGTTAGTCCAAGCCGTTCAAGAGTTAAAATTAGAAAGTGATTGGCAAAATTCATTTTCTTTTAGAATTCAGACCTGTCAAAAAGCTGCGCATCTTCTTTGGCAAAAAAGAAATGAGTTAGCAGTTCTCATTATGAAAGAATCTCATAAAACAGCCTATGAAGCTTTAGGTGATGTGGATGAGGCAATTGATTTCATAAATTATTATTGTATTGAAGCGCAGTATTATTCTCCTCAAACATTTACTAAATCACTCGTTATTGCTCCTTGGAATTTTCCTGTGGCGATACTTTGTGGAATGAGTGTGGCTTCTCTTATTATGGGACATGCAACAATCATAAAACCAGCAGAACAAACACCTTATTGTGGAGAGTTTTTGTTTAATATCTTTAAAGAGGCAGGAGTTCCAGAGAACGTTATTTTACTCGTGCAAGGAGATGGCGAAAAGGTTTGCAAAGATATTTTAGATCAAGAAGATGTTGGAATAGTCGTTTTTACGGGGTCAAGAAGTGTTGGAACTTATCTCTATAATACTTTTACGTTAAGCCATCCGAATAGATTTAAAAAAGTTATCGCTGAAATGGGAGGAAAAAATCCTATTATTATTGCTCGAAATGCTGACCTCGATGAGGCTTTAAAATATTCGCTTATTTCTTCGTTTAGTCATTCTGGACAAAAATGCTCAGCGTGTTCGCGTATTTTGGTTGATCAGATGATTTCGAAATCTTTTATAAAAAGATTTCAGCAGGCGAGTATTGATTTGATTGTTGATTCACAAATTCATTTTGCAACTCAAGTTAATCCCTTGATTGCGGCATCTGAAAAGAAAAGAGTCCTGGCACTGACAAATCAACTAAAAAATGAAATTGAAAAATATAAAGGAAAAATTTTAGTAGATCGTATAAATGAATGTGATGATCCTTTAATTGTGGGGCCTTTGGTTTTTGTTATTTCTTCTCAAGCTTATATTGCCTCTGAGATTTTTCAGCAAGAATATTTTGCGCCAATTGTTCAGATTATCGAGACACAAGGACTTGATGAAGCACTTACTATTGCTAATGCAACTCCCTATGCTTTGACGGCAGGTTTATTAACTCAGTCAACATCGGACATAAAATATTTTTTAGAAAGAATTCTTGCTGGAAACATTTATATTAATAGACCTATAACTGGTGCGAGAGTAGGCGTTGAGCCATTTGGTGGTTTCAAAATGAGTGGTACCGGGCCCAAAGCAGGTGGAGAAAATTATCTTGAGTCTTTTCTTGTTGGCAATGAAAGATCGCAAAAAACAGAGTCACTTAAAACAGTTTATATTCCAGGACAAAATAACTATCTCGATCAGAGTATTCAAGTTAATTGCGCTCTTGTGTATTTGAGTACTCCTAAGCATATTGATAAAATTAAAAATATTTTTTCTCAGTATTCGGTTAAGTATTTATTTTTTGTGAAAGATTACAGCGGCGAAGATAAGAGTATTTTAAATATTACTCAAGAGAGCATCTATGAAATTATTTTAAGAGAAAATATTGATCTGGTTATTTCTGAACCATTACTTTTTCAAGAAGTTTTAAAAAATAAAAATTTGAGCACTTCAAACTATCTTATAAAACTCGAAACGATTGATCGTTTTATACAGCGACCGAGTGATTATTTATTTTATTCTCGATTGATCGCGGAAAATACCATGCGACATGGAGCCCCTTTAGAAATTGAAAAGGATATACAATGAAAAAAGTTGCTGTTTTAGGTTGTGGAAATATGGTTCAATCACTTCTTAAGAGTAAATCTCTTGATCGCAAGTCTTTTGAGTTTCATTTATTTAATCCTACTTTTTCTAAGGCGGATAAGCTTGCTTCTCAAATAGGAGCGCAAGCTTATCAGGAAATTAAAGATATGCCTTTATGCGATTACTATCTTTTGGGATGCAAGCCTCAGCAAATAGAATCACTGAGCTTAATGCTCAAAGGCATTATTCCTAAATCTTCAACGATTCTTTCAATTTTAGCGGCGGTTAATATTGAAAGAATTCAATTTTTATTTTCCCATGATTTAGTTGCTCGCATAATGCCCAATCTTCCAACACAGTTCGACAAGGGAATCATTCTATTATTTTCTCCGCATGAGAATTCTTTTTTAGAAAAAATGTGGCAAGGGGAAACACTTACCTTCAAGTGTCACTCAGAGGATGAGTTAGACAAACTAACTATTTTGACTGCCTCTGGCCCAGGCATTCTACTTTTTATTTTACAAGAATTTTATGCTTCTTTTGGACTCAATTCTTCTTATAATCATCTCTTGGTAAAATTATTCGAAGGCACAAGTGACTGGCTTACTCAATCTGAAGATAAAAATGATCTACATAAGCTTATTCAAAGCGTTTGCTCAAAAGGTGGGGTCACTCAGAGATATATAGAAGAACTTTCAGATCAAAAAATTCAAAGTAGCTTTAATGAGTCTTTTAACAAATCCTTAGATCGATTAAAAGAACTATCTCTTCTTTAGATTGATTTGATGTGAATGAGTTTTTTTGCCATTTGTGTAATGATTGCACAAACCATCTGGTCTTAATTCCAAAACGATGCTTAAGCGATCTTCCTCTGCAACAATTGCTTCACTCACTTGAACTTCATCACCAACATCAGCCATGAGAGCACTGGTTGAGCCAAAAAATATATCATAATGACTTATGATATTGTCTATATCATATTGGAATAAATCACGATTGACTTGGCTTTTAGAAATAGAAGGCTGCATTACTGAATCTACTTTGGAGTCCAGGGTATGAGATAGTCCTGCAAAATGCCCTAGCTCATGTAAAATAACGGAGGGTAGGTCATATTTAGTGTTGTCATTTTCATCCGTAGTGAAGCTCCAATCTCCCGTATTAACTAAGATATCGGCGTGTATAATTTTAATGTAGTCTGTTTTTTGAACGCCCGATATTGTTGTGATCGCTAAAGCACCTGAAGGCATGTCAGTTACTTCACTGCCAACCGTGTATATCCCAAGTTTTCCATCATAGTAATCATCTACTTTTGTTTTTCCTGAGTCACTTCCACTTAATGAATTGATGGCAAATAAGTTTGTCGAAGCAGGGCTTTCGGCGTTCCATTTAGAAATCATCGAATTAATTTGAGTTGCTTCATCATGTGAAAAACTGGATTCAACTTCAAGGCTTAAAGGAAAAGAAGAAGGTTCCCAAACAAGCAAATCTTTGTTGCTATTGGTAATATTCGTTGTTCCTGTATTGTTTGTGTATTCGCTTCCCCCTCCATTACAGGAAAAAAGCATAATGAATAAAGAAAATGGAAGTAACTTTTTTGCCAACACAGAAGATTTTCTTACTACTTTCAATTGTCACCCACTTATTTATTAGTTGTACCTGAGTATAACACTTAGTTTTTATCGGATGATTTAGAAATAAATTTAGCTGAACAATATTAGATGGTTACATGATTAATTGATCTAGATCAATTTTGAAAAAGAAGACTTTAATTGACAAAAATTGTTGGCAAAGTGATAAAAAATTTAATTCGCTTTTTTGTAATTAACCTTGTAGGCGGCGCTTTTATCGAGATTTTCTCGTCTTTTATCATACCTTTCAGTTGTGTTGACATTCGTGTGCCCTGCAAAGATAGCAACATCTCGAATGGGGATATTATGGGTATCGAGTAAATGAGAGATTACAGTAGCACGACAGGAGTGGGCCCCAATTGTTTTATTAATATGACATTTTTTAGCGTACAAACTCACAATGCGATAAATTGTCGCAGGATTGATTGCTTTATTGGGAGAAACTTTATTTGTTAAGCGAAGTAGATTGTCCTCATTTTTTAAAATAACTCCACTGCTTGCAAGAAAATTGAGATAGTAAGAAATCTCATTAAAGATAAAATCATTGAGAGGGAGGGAGCGTATTTTGGAGCCTTTTCCTCTAATTTGCAAAATTTTATGATTTCGATCTTCATATATATCTTTTAGGCGAATATTTACGAGTTCACTGCGCCGAAGCCCTAATTGTAAGAGTAAAATAAGAATTAGTTTATGATGGGGATTGTCTTTTGCTGCCTCAAGCAGTTGGACAACTTCTTCATCTGAAAGAGCTTGGGTTGGTTTTTCGGTTTGAATTCGAGGAAGCCGAACAACTTCTAAGGGATTCTTTTCAATATGCCCACTTGCGAGAGCCCACTTCATAAATGACCGAATGGCCACCAGTCTGCGATTCACAGTGGCAGAACTATAGGAATCTTGAATCATATGGTCCCTATAGGATTGAAAAACTTTTGGCGTAATATCTTTAGGAGACTGGGCACTTACTCCTATTTTGTTCAGATAGCGAAAAAAAACAATAAGATCTTTGATATAGGCTCTCTTCGTATCGGGAGAGATAAATTGTCCTAAAAAATTTTCAATAAAATCAAGAATCGAACTTTTTCCAAGGGCTTCAACTAAATCGTAGTCACTATGAATAAGGACTATCTTTTTTTCATCCATAGTCCTATTCTAGCAATGGTTTTTATTATGATGAAGTGGGTAATATATTCATGAAAAAGGTAGCTATTATTGGTGGAGGAATCGCCGGATCTTCCCTTGCATTTTGGTTTAATCAAATTAAACCGGATTATCAGGTTGATATTTTTAGTGATGAAAAAAACTATCCACCGTGTTCGCTTAGATCCACAGCTCAAGTTGCTTTATTTGGCGCCGAAAAAGGCAAGAATAGCTTTTCAGATTTGGTTTGGGATAGCTTTGTTTTCTTTGAGCATTTTGTTGAAAAGTATAAACCAGAAGGGGTATTTAGCGCCTCAAGATCATTGTGGAAGGATTTGGAACAAAAATGGGAGAAAGAATCAGCCTATTTGATAGAACCAGCTTTCTTTTTGGATTGGTTAAAAGTAAAAACGAATCCTATTCAAAAAAGAATTGAATCTCATTTTGAATTACTTGATTATGATTTTATCTTCTACACGACGGGAGCCTATTTTTTTCCGGATATTAAACCTGTATCAGGAACCTTTATAGAAATGGATGTAAAAAAAGGTTCTGATAATTGGAGTCTTGAATACAATCATTTTAATCTGATCGTAAAAGGAAGTGTCGGAAAGCTTTATTTTGGAGTCACAAACCATCAAGACAACCTTTTTTACTTCGAAGATGAAGGATTAAAAACTAAACTAAATGAAATAGTTGCTCTATTTAAAATAGATTTATCTGAAATTTTGAGTGAGCCTCGTTATGTGACAGGAGTCAGAGCCAAGGGACCTAAAAGACAGCCTATTTATCGCTGGGAGAACTCTCAAATTTGTTATTTTGGAGGACTTTATAAAAATGCTTGGTCTTTTGCTCCTTATCTTGCCCACCAAATTGTCCAATCTTTAAAGGAGAGAGGATGAAGGCAGTTGTTCTTGTCTTGATAAAGGGGTATCGCTATTTCATCTCTCCTTTATTGGGCCCACATTGCCGGTTTAATCCAACCTGCTCAGACTATTCGATGCAATGCTATCAAAAATTTTCTTTTTGGAAAGCGACAAAGCTGTCTGTCAGTCGCATACTTAAATGCCATCCTTGGAGTAAAGGTGGAGATGATTATTTGAAGGAGCCCTAGATGATAAAAGGCATTATTCACAAAATGAGAGTGGAGCATAAAAATCCGATTCAGTATTATCTTGAATTAGAGCAAGAGATACTTTTAAATCAATATCTTGGAAAAAAAATACGCTTAACTTATACTGGGAATATTTTTTGTATTGCGACTCAGGCGAAAATAAAAAAAACTTTTGGCCAAGGTTATTCCTATAAAGCCTTTATATCGTTACCTGAATGCGATGTGTGTATTGTGCGCCCAGAACTCTGTCATTTTTCGAAGGGTACTTGTCGAGATGAGAAGTGGGGACTACAAAATTGTTTCCAAGATCATTATGTTTATTTATCTCTTACTTCAAATCTTAAAATTGGAATTACGCGAAAAGTGAACACTCCAACTCGTTGGATTGATCAAGGAGCAATAAGAGCGCTTCCTATTTTAAAAGTAAAGAATCGACTTGATGCTGGAAATATTGAATCTTATTTATCAAAATATTTTAGCGATAAAACAAATTGGCGAAATATGCTTTTGAATAAATATGATGATGTAAATTTATTTGACTTTAAAATGAAGTCGCTGGAGTATTTAAAAGATTTTAAAACACCCTACGATATTTTAGATGAGAATGAATTAGGTTTTGAGTATCCTGTTTTAGAGTATCCCAAAAAAATAACATCTATTGATTTAGAAAAAAAAGGAATATTTGAAGATCGCCTTATTGGTATTAAGGGACAATATTTAATTGGTGAAAATGGTGTTATTAACCTTCGTAAATATCAGGGTTACGAGATTATTTTTGAATGCTTATAGCATTCATGAGGGGTTTAAATTCGAAGGCTTCGTATTCAAGAGGCTTTAAAGAGATATCATTCTTTTTTATAAAATCTTTCATGTAGGTATCTTCTGCTTTTTTAGCTTTTTCACTAGGGGTTTTATTTGTCATACTTGCAAAAACAATTTCACCTTGATTGGTAGTTAAAAAACCCGCTAACGCCGATGCATTATCGAGAGTTCCTGTTTTTGCCCACATGGTTTTAACGAAAGGACTTTTTTCATCAAAACGTTTTTTGAGCGTTCCGACATCAATTTGAGGAGTGGAAAGAAAATCGGGTAATTTATAATTATTTTTACTTAGAATTGATTTTGTTTCGTACAATACATCAATAATTTTTTCGCAGGAAAAGAGATTGTCAACGCGCTTAGAATCTTTAC
>CAYQEW010000026.1:12532-15686 GCA_964416605.1 uncultured Bacteriovoracaceae bacterium
TTTGATGGCCAAAAGGAGTACTTGGAAGCCCTGATCCCGTATGGAAAGTATAGCTAGAGTCCCAGTGAAATTTACGATTAAGATATTTTATAATCTCTTTTTCTCCGCCAACCACTTCAAAAAGAAAATCTGAACTAATATTATTAGAATAAGAATTCATTATTTTGATATAGTTTATAAGAGGACTTGATTGATAAATGAAAGTAGTTCCTCCTGTCATTGGGGGACTTTCCTTTAAAGTTATTTTGGCAACACTCATTTTTATTTGATCTATTTTTGATGGCCAAAAGGAGTACTTGGTTGGCATTGTCTTAAATTGTTTTTTTATTTCATCATTCCATGTTGAACTATTCATGTAGCTCACTAAATTGTTTTTGATATTGGTTGTATCACTCGAAAAATTGAACTTAAATTTAGAGTCAAAAAAGACTTCATCTAATTGATTTATTTTTTGTAAATTAAGCTGAGCGATAAGATGAAAGAGACCATCTTCTAAAAAATAAGGATCGTTGCTTCCTTGTATCCAAAGCTTTTTATCTTTTAAAATAAATTTTGTTTCAAATGTATACTTGGGGCCCCAAGTATCGATGAGGTATAAACTTAAAATGAGTTTTGAAAGAGAAGCAATTGGCATAGGTGTCTGAGATGGACAGCTGGAAATAATTTTATCAATGGAAGAACTATTGCAGAAGCAGTGCTTTGCTTGAAGAGGCAAATGACAAAGAAAAATGAATAAAACCAGCAAGTATTTTTTGTTCATTTTAAGGAACCAAATTAAACCAATCAAAACTCCAATGATTAATCATGGTGTCGATATCTTTTTGGGAAATTAAACAGTGAGCTTTGCTCGCTAAGGTAGGACCTAATGAGTAGCGCAAAAAAGTGATAAGTTCATTGGTGCCAAGTGGTCGATACTTATAATTTTGGTAAATCGATTTGATCACATTAAAGATGGCGTTGTAGTCTTCATTGCTTTTAGGTGTAAAAAGGCAGGCATTGTTTATCTTCATTCTTAAAGCATGAAGAGATGAAGCTCCAGTCACATAGGGCGCATTGTCAAATATTTCATAGGGGTCTGTTTTTTCTGAAAAATTAAAGTATTTATCGCGTTTATCAAGCCATTTTCTTTCTTGGAGCAGGTAAATTTCGCGGTAGAGTCCATCGAGATAGGTGGTGAAACCTTCACTTATCCAAAAATCGCCCCAATGTTTGATAAATACTTGGTTGCCAAACCAGTGATGAGCGATTTCGTGAACACTGGCTTCAAGACCCGTGATCAAGCTAGGGTACTCCATATTGAATCTTTGTTTTGCTTCAATAAAACCTAGTTTTTCAAAATGATACATGCCCAAGATTGAAGAAAAGAAGGCTAAGGATTTTGCGTCAGTCTGAGTTTTCTTCCATTGTTGGTCAATTGTTTCAGGAGTGTTAGTACTTTGCATATAAAGAGCTAAAGGAACTTCATAAAACCAATCTGTTTTCCAAATAGCCTCTGTATCATTGTTGACGTGAGAAGGGTCAATAAAAAGTGTTTTCTTTTTTTCCACATAGTCGCCAACAACGAGGTTTAAGCCATAGGTGGGCATTTCATTTTTCATTTTCCAATGATAAACATTGAAATCGCGAGAAATAAGTTTTCCATTGCTCATTGCTGAGTAGCTCGCAAGAGGTCCTTGAAGTGGTAGAGCAACTCTGATCTCAAATTTGGCTGGATCACTTGGAGAGTCATTCGAAGGAACCCATTGCCTGGTAAAATATGGCCAATCTTCAACACTTAAAACGCCATTTGTGATAAATAGCCCAGTTGTTCTATTGAGTTGAGTGGGGGTTATTTTATAAACAATTTTGGCAAAATGTTTTCCTGGCAAAAGTAAGCCCGAATGAATATTTAAAACCCAATCATTGATGAAATGAGACTGACTTGGAAAGCCATCAACTTTAACAGATTCAATGACCATAGAGGATTTTGAAGCATGGAGTTTTAAAAATTGAATCGGTTTGAGGACATTAAAGACAATTTTTAGATCCATTGCTAAAAACTGGTTGGGCTCTATTGCAGGCACATTCATGCCAATAGAATAGGAAGTGATATCTATCTCAGTATTGGGAAGGTAAAATTCTTTTTGATCAATATCTGTTGCCTGAAGAGAGAAAGAGACGGTCAGGAGTAAGGAGATAAACAAGAGTTTCATGAACTTTACCCCTCAATTTGTCAAAAATTGGTAGCTGAGAGTGGAATCGAACCACCGACCTACGGGATATGAATCCGTCGCTCTAACCAACTGAGCTACCCAGCCATAGTTTAATTTTCAAAGTTTTGTGATAGTATTCTGTCAATAAAATCCTGTCAATACACTTTAAACATATGAAATTAATTTCTTCAAAACTTTATAGCAATCTCTTCTTCAATCATGTTGTCAAATATATTGATCGCTATCGTGGAGGCTTAGGGGCTTGCATTTGTGTGGCAGTTTCGGGAGGCGCTGATTCGATGGCGCTTCTATTCTTGGCAAAAGAGCTTTTGACTCAAAAAAAGATTTCTCGATTAAGAGCACTTTATTTTCACCATGGAACCAGAGTAGCACAGGACCAAGAGCTTGCTGTCGTTGAGCATTTTTGTTGCCAAAATGGAGTTGATTTAGAAGTTGTTTATTTATTGGGTCTAAGGAGCACTGAAGCGGGTTTTGAGATAAAAGCAAGAGAAAGACGCAAGAGCATTGAAGAATATTACGCGCAAGACAATATTATTTGGAAAGGCCATCATTTAAACGACTCTTTTGAGTGGATGATGATGAATATGCATAAGTCATCAAGAATGCATGTTTTACTGGGAATGGCGTATAAAGCACAAAGCAGAGTGAGCCCTTTTCTGGTGGTCACGAAAGAGCATATTTTAAAATATTGCCAAGCCAATAAAATTAATTACCTGAATGATCCGACAAATTTGGATACCAAATTTGAGCGCAATTATTATCGCCATGAAATTATCCCTAAAATCGTTTTTAAAAATCCGCTTTACTTAAAACATTACGCTCACCGCAGCAATGAACTTGCTCAAGAATTAGGAGTGTATGCGGGAGGCTCAACAAAAGATTATAGCATCCATTATTTTCCTCAGATAACTTGTCTTTTTCATCAGGGAGAGGGGATCGTT
>CAYQEW010000027.1:0-13281 GCA_964416605.1 uncultured Bacteriovoracaceae bacterium
GTTCAGCTTCTGAAAAATTGCGAGGATCAATATCTTTAACAATTGGTTTTTTGGTATCATTGATAAGTTTATCAAACTCATCCATTTTTTTAGGTGCGACAACTGCCTTTTTAACAACTTCTTTTTTGGGAGTTACTTTTTTAGGGGCAATCACTTTCTGAGGTGTTTCTTTTTTTACAACCACTTTTTTCTTGGGAGCCACTTTTTTAGCAACTGGTTTTTTAGCGACCACTTTTTTCTTAGCGGGCGCTTTTTTAGCCACCACTTTTTTCTTGGTAGGTGCTTTTTTAGCCACCACTTTTTTCTTAGCGGGTGCTTTTTTAGCCACTACTTTTTTCTTGGGCGCTACTTTTTTAGCGACCACTTTTTTCTTAGCGGGTGCTTTTTTGACGACTTTCTTTTTGACAACAGGTTTTGCTTTTGTAGAAACTTTGGTTTTTTTCTTCATAACTCTTCCTTAGTAATATTGATAATATTTAACTACAAACGTTGAAATATTCAAGTCTAATGTTTTATTGAATTTATTTCCTGGGTAAAAGAAGAATCGAGTATATTAGAGAATTCGCTTTGATCGATATCGTTACCGAGGGGAGTGGATGTTCCTTCAGAGTAAATGGCAAAATTAGACTGATTTTGAGTATAGGAGTTATTGCTCTCGGCACCTTTGCTGATTGATTTCACCGAAATAAATTTAGCTGAGTAATAATTGCGTTTAGCTAGTTCAGATTTACCCAAGTAGGGGTGTGGCACGTTAAAATTATTATCCGCGCCTTGATTGGCACCAGGAGAATAAGCAGAGAAAAGACTTAAAGGAGTTGTATCGCTATCAAAGTCATAATTAAAATTGCCACTATAATAGTTGAGAAAATCGCCTGTGCGCACACTCCAATTTTCATCGACTTCGTCTTTAAAAGGCCTAGGACAGACACTCTTGCCACTCGTGCATTGTTTTAAATAATAACAATAAAATTTTCCAGCTAAGCTATCACAGGTTAAATCGGTTTTATCCACCGGAACACTCGCATTATCGAGGTTGTAAATCATATTGGCAGCATCTTTATAGGTAGTTAAACTTGTCGTTCCACCATTGGGCGCAGATGCTAAAATTCCTTTTGCAACTTCTTTCAGAGAGTCTAAATAAGCATCAACGGAAGTTCTTTGATTTTCTAAATATTTATCAAGCCCATAAATCACATCGGCAACAGTTCCAAATTCAAGCCCAGGTCCGGCTAGTGGCGCATAGATGCTCCAGGTATAATTTTTTTTGGGATCAGCAGGTCCTGTTACGATGCCCATGGCATCCATTTTATTTCTTAAATTAAAATCATAGGGAGAAGGAATAAGCCAGTTTTTACTTTCATAGGCGGTTGGACGACGAACCATATGAATCGCATCATTGACCACACCAGGGTTAACGCTGCCTGTACCAAGTAAATCTCTGAGAGGTCCCACTTGACCGCGATTATAAAGACCTATCGTCGGAGGGGTATTGCTATTTTTTTGAGGGCTGTAAATCTGAAAATAATCTGTTCCTACTCCGTGATCACCATCCCCTAAATCATAAACCATATTGGGCATAACATAAGTAACTTTTAAATTGTCGGGAACTCCTCCCACTGGGTCTCCTGGAGTTTGTACCCAAAAGTCTTGCATGGGAATAGGGGCACCCAAAGCAAAGCGCCGACTTCCAATAGCAGTTCCTTGAATATCTGTTGCTTTATCAAATTGCAGTGAGACGGCATAGGGATCAGTGCGACGGTTACTACCTGTTCTTGCATACAGTGAATTATTTTTAGCGATATAAAGCGCTGGGCCTATACGCCCACCAAAAGGTTTGGCAGCACTGTAGGCTGTAAGTGTGACGGAAGAAGATTTAAAAGGATTAAAAAGACCAACAAATTTAGCCTGTCCTTTAACCGCATAATAAGTAAGAGTATTGGGGTCTTTGTAATAACCAAGTGGATAGGCAGGAATGGGCAGAGCAATTTTGGTGGCATCACAACCTGCATCTACACTTCCAATATCGCTACCACCGCTAGTTTTTTTTGAGTTGGGCACAAAAGCGGTATAAAAAGTAGCGAGATTAACGGGCATTAGTTTTAAATCAAGATAAAATTTACTATAGGATTTTTCATAAGGGAAAAAGCTGAGCTTATCAGTAGAAACCACTTCACTAGGAGGAAGTTCTGTGAGGGTAAAACTCTCTTTCATTTCATTGTCAAACTCATTGCCTAAATTTCGATAAGCCGAATAGAAAGCCTTCACAACGCGTTCATATTTTTGATTGTTTCCAGGATCAGTGGTGAAATTGTTGATCGACTGCGCGCAGGCACCATCAGGAGCATTGCCTGGAGCAAAGCATACTCCTGATTTTAAAGGAGCTTCATTGACATTTTTTTCTAAATTACGAATGCGTACAGCAAGCTCAAAGCCCACAGGAAAAGCTCCTGGAAATTGGGTAGCAATTTGAGGAACATCGGCGGCGAAATTGCGATTGTCTTGACTGGGCATTCCGTAGGCCCAATAGGCGGTGGTGAGAAAGTTGAGAAGTGATCTTTCAGAGCAGTTTTTGGCTTTGGTTTGTTGAAGAACATTGAGGAAAGTTTCTGAGATATCGGAAATACCGGAGAAATTATTGGCGGCAAACCGTGGAAGTCCGGGAACATTGTATTGAGTGCAAATATTCGTTGTGCCATCAAAATGTATACACACCGAGGGAATATCGTAGATATCAGCACCTGAGCCAGTGGAGATAATAACAGGGGGAGATGGCATTTTATAGGAAATAGTCGCACTGCCGGAAGAGTTTTTATTAATCAGCGAGTAATTGCCCAAAATATAGTATTTAAACATCCATTCTTTATAGGTATTGCGCATTTCCCAATTGAGATAAGCAATGTCTGTCAGCTGTCTTGATTGAGTGGCAGCACCTGAAAAAGCGGCGGCATCCACGGCATTTTGCAGATTAATTTTGGCTTTAACAAAAAGACCGATATTAATAATCATCGCCATAATTGTGATGACGATAATAATGGTGGTGCCTAAAAATAGGGAAAGTTGCCCCTTACTTGAATCAAGGAGTATCAAAATAGACTTAAATGGTCCGTTTTTTTGGTTGCATTTTGCCACTAAGGCTCATTTTAACCCCGATCTAAAGTTTTGACCAGAGTTAAGAGCTTAATATTTCGTAGAGAGAAACTTGGCACGATTCTTGGATATACTAAATTTGTCGGATATCCCAAAAGCCGGCTTGTTGTTCGTTAGTTCTTTGGGGACATTTCAAAAAATCTATTTCTCCCTACACACATGTCTTGCCCCGGAGGTTGCAGAACCTCCGGCAGAGTCTTTTTCGCCAATTGATTAAAATAATTCTCGGCTCAAAAAGCTTCATCGTCCTCGTCCTCACGTACTTTTATGTACGCTCCGGCGACTCCTCTTCGCTTGCCTGCCGGTAATTTATTTTAATCAATTGGTGTTTTAATTAAAATAATTCACACCGTTCTTGTCAGATATTGTAGTTTAAGCCTATTATCACTTTAATCAATTATGATGGTTTGCTAGAAATGTAGCAGACAAAGGAGAAACAATGAGCGTAAACAGAGTAACAATTTTAGGAAGATTGGGCCAGGACACGGAGCTAAAGTATACTCCATCGGGTTCAGCAGTGTGCAATTTTTCTGTGGCAACTTCAGAAAGTTGGACGGATAAATCAGGTCAAAAACAAGAAAAAACCGAATGGCATCGCATTGTGGTTTGGGGAAAATTAGCGGAACTTTGCAATCAATACTTAGGTAAAGGTAAGCAATGTTATATAGAAGGAAAACTACAAACCAGATCTTGGGATGATAAAGACGGTCAAAAAAGATATACAACAGAAATTTTAGCAAACACCGTGCAATTTTTAGGTGGAGCAACGACGGGCACAACAACTTCGACTCACGCTGATCAAGGCATGAATCAAGCTTCAAGTGCTCCTTATGAAATGAATCAAGAATACGCAAACATTCAGCCAGACACTAGTTTTGCTGCAGATGATATTCCATTTTAATGAGCACAAAAAAATTAAAACATTTAGGCAGTCAAGAAACGGAGTATAAGGAAACTTATTCTCCGTCTCTTTTAGAGTCTTTTGATAATCGTCATCCTGACACAGATCAGTGGGTGAGCTTTGTATGTACAGAGTTCACATCACTTTGCCCTGTCACTAATCAACCCGATTTTGCCCGTATCTTTATTAATTATATTGGCGATAAAAAAATGGTGGAATCAAAGTCCCTTAAACTTTATCTTTTTAGTTTTCGCAATCATGGCGATTTTCATGAAAATTGCGTAGCAACTATTTGCAAGGATTTAACGAAGCTTCTAAAGCCTAGATTTATAGAGGTTGTCGGAGAATTTACGCCACGAGGTGGAATCTGTATTTATCCTTATTCGAGTGCGCATAATAATCAGAAAAAATACAAAGAGATTTATGAAGAGCGCATCAAATCATACGCTCCAGGAAAATTTACGTTTAATTTAGGCCGCCCTTACTGACCACAGACTTTGGTAGTTTGGTAGGCTTTAATAAATTTAATCTCATTTTTGGTAATGCTTATAGAATCACTAATTGCTTCGTAGGTGTCGACTGCCGTATTCCATGTTTGTAATAATGCTTCTTCTTTTTTATTTTCTAAAGCTTGTTGTTCATTGGCATTAAATGCTTTAGCCCCTTTATACAATAGGAATTCACCAATCAGCACGGCAGAAACGGCTGCAGAGATTTGTATTACTTTAGATTTCAACGTTTGTCCGTTATATGAACCACTCATGATAGCAAGACTTCCTAGTACAGAAAGGGTTCCTGTTACGACAGATCCAACAGCGATGGTTTTATTGCGGCGATATTTTTCACTCAATACTTTAATTTCTTGCATTTTAGCATTCACGGCATACTGGTTAATTTCAAATTTTGTCAGACGGTTTTCTTGGACTGCTAGAGCACCTTTTAATTCATCGCAATTCATTGCTTGGTAATTGCGATTTTGCGCAAAGCTGACTTGAGCAAATGAGAAGATAAGTAGAAGAGAGATAAGCTTTTTCATAGATAAATCCTTATTCAAGACAATGATTGTTTTTTTGTGCGGACACAATGTCGCGCAAAGTGATTTCTAAACTATTTATTTTATCATCAAGATTGCCGACAGATTGAGTTTTTGTTTTCAAATCCTTTTCATAGTTTTTTTTGTCTTTATAGTCCTGGTAAGCAGAGTAGAGTAAGGCGGGACCAACGGTGACGCCTGTGATTACGGAAAGCCTTGTGAGAGCTTTTTCAATGATCGCCTCTCCAAAATCACCAGTGCCATGGCAAAGTTCGTACACGAAAAAAGCAACCGTTGAAATAGCGGTAGCTTGAATTATTTTTTGCGCTATTTTAGAATTTTTGTGTTTAATTTCTTTTTCAATTTTTTCTAAAAAAATTTTACTCATTTCATAGACTTTTTTATCGTCATTTGTTTTTTGAGCGAGAGTTTTAAGTTCGTCACAGCTTTTTTCTGCGTAGTTATTTTCAGCAAGAGTGACTTGAAATAAAAAAGATAAAAAGATAATAAGTAGTGTTTTCATGAAAGCGTATCTAGCATTTGAAATAATTTTGGGCAATGTACCCTGTAAAAAGTAAAGGGTATTATTTCGTTTTATCGAGAGCTTCAATCAAAAGATCAATCTGATCAAAACGATTGAAGAGATGAAAAGAAAGGCGCAACTTTCCTTGGCGCACACTGACATCAATATTATAGAATTTAAGATCTTCTTCGAGGTGGAGAGAATCAGCGTTTTTAGACTTAAGAGAAAGAATATGCCCCATGGAATCAAGAGGAGTGACAATCTCATATTTTTTGCTGGGAAAATTTTCTATAAAGTAATTTTGCAATTTGGTATTATGGGAATGAATAGTATTTAAACCTACTTCATCTAAGAGTTCGAGACTGGCTTCGAGAGCGGCATTGGCGAGCATATTGGGTGCTTGGCCTCGGTCAAATTTTCTTGCTCCTGAAAGAGTTTCTGTTGTGTATTCTAGTAAATTCCAGACTTGCTTGGAGTTAGGAGAATTAATCCAGTTGCCCGATTTTGATTTTATAAGAGAAACCATTTTATCAGAATAATAGGCAAAGCTTGTTCCATAGGGGCCCAAAAGCCATTTGTAGCAAGAGCAAGCCAGAACATCGATATAGGAGAGTTCTTCTTCTGTGATAGGCATGCCTCCGAAAGCTTGGGTCGCATCGACAATAAAAATGATATCTCGCTCGCGACAAAATTTTCCGATATCTAAAAGGTCAATTTTTCTTCCAGAATCAAAAGCCACATAGGAAATATCTAAAATGCGAGTATCGGCAGGTAAGTGATCTCTTAGCCAATCAGAAGTAGGTAAAAAACATTCCAAACAGCTCAGTTTAAGCCCCCATTTTTGATGAGGCAGCATCCAGGGAATAACGTTAGAAGGATAATCGCCTTTAAAGCAAACGACGCGGTCATCGTCTTTAAAAGGAAAACCATTGGCGATAAGATTAATGGTGTCAGTCACACTGGTGGCATGAGCAATATTTTCAAAATTGCATTTTAAAAGCTTGGATAGGTGACGGCGCATTTTATCGGGAATACCCATCCAGGCGTTATAAGGAAAAAAAGAAGGATCAAGCTCTTTTTTGAGAGCATTTTCAACTTTTTGTTTGACACGAAGGGGACTGGGACCGAAGTAGGCAGTATTGAAATAAAGTCCGTCTAAGTGAGAAAACTCTAGGCGGACTAATTCTTGAGTGCGAGGAGTCATTAATTATTTTTGAGCAGGTGCTGCTGTAGGCTCTACTGCAACTGGAGCTACTGGAGCAGGAGGTGCTTCAGCACTTATTGGCGCCACAACTGGAGCCGTTCCATCAAAAATAGACTTTTTACTTTCTTTTGATTTTAAATGAGTGAGCGCGATTGAATTTACCATAAATAGAATCGCTAAAACCGTCGTTAATTTAGAAAAGAAATTTCCTTTTCCGCCTGTATTAAATACTTGCTGAGAGGCTCCACCACCCATAACAGCTCCCACTTCAGCGCCTTTTCCGAATTGTAAAAGAACAGTTACCGTCAGCATAATACAAACAATAACGTGGAAAATAATAAGTGCTGTTATCATGGAAAAACTCCTTAAATAATTTTAGTAGAATCTTTTAGCAGATTTTTTTAAATTTGACTAGCCATGGCATTAAAGCGTGCAGGGGCAAGACTGGCTCCACCTACTAAAAAGCCTGAGACATGAGCTAGTTTGCTTAAATCTTTCGCATTTGCGTCATTAACGCTTCCCCCATACAAAATGGGAGGGCTAAAGCCTAACTTACTTAGACATAGTTCTTGGATAAAACCGTGGTTAGTCACGATATCAGAGCCTTGTGCCGTAAGACCGGTGCCAATCGCCCATACAGGCTCATAAGCAATGATAATATGACTCAAATCTTGCAAGCCGTTTAGGGCAGTCAGAATTTGTTTTTCTAAAACCGCAAAAGTTTGCTTATTGTCTTTTTCTTCTTTGGTTTCACCCACGCACAAAACGCAGATCAATTTTTGCTCTAAGGCAAGCTCAACTTTTTGTTTGATATGAATAAGTGATTCACTAAAATACTGTCTTCTTTCAGAGTGTCCAATAATACAAAAATTGTGTCCGAGTTCTTTGAGATGAAGCGCCGAGATTTCACCTGTGTAGGCTCCAGTTTTCCACGCACCAATATTTTGTGCTCCTGTTTTAATTCCCTTGTCTTGCATTTTTTGCACAAGGTGCAGGTGAATAGATTGAGGAGCCACGCCTAGAAAATGAGAAGAGTTACCATCAACGTTTGCTATGAAGTTTTCTATTTCTTCAAGACTCTGATTCATTTTCCAATTAGCGATAAGATATTTCATAATTAACTAATCCCAAATTTGAGTGCTTGAATGGCAGGAAGAGTTCCTTGTTCAATATATTCAAGACTTGCGCCACCACCCGTGGAAAGATGGGAGAATTCATCAGCGAGTCCAGAGTCATGAACCGCATTCACACTATCTCCTCCACCAATGAGAGAGTAGGCAGAGCTTTTGGCAATCGCATTGGCAATTTTAAACGTGCCTTGGGCAAAAGCTTCTTTTTCAAAGAACCCCATCGGGCCGTTCCAAAAAACAGTTTTGGCATTTGCCAGAACCTGCGAGTATTTTTCAATGGTCTTCTCTCCAATGTCAAAGCCCATTTCGTTGACGCCAATAACATCTTTACTTTCTCTGGTTTCATCAGTGATATGATCAAGAGGGAGTTGTATTTTGCCACTTCGATCTTCCATCAAAAGTTCTTTGGCAATACTCACATCCGCATCAGCGCAAAGGGATTTACCAATTTCAATATCCTTTGCTTTGAGGAATGGATAAGCCATCGCACCACCGACCAAAATAGAGTCGCAAAGAATCAGAAGTTTTTTAAGCGTTTTAATTTTATCGGAAATTTTAGCACCTCCGACAATAGCGACAAAAGGCTTTGCAGGCTTGCTCAGGATATGATCGAGAGCTTCCACTTCTTTTTTAATCAGAAATCCAGCAAAACATTTTTGCGGAAAGTATTTTTGAATAGCATAGGTTGAAGCGTGTTTGCGGTGAGCGGCACCAAAAGCATCGAAGACAAAATAATCTGCGTAGCTTGCAAGAGCTTGAGCAAAATCATCGCTGTTTTTTTCTTCTTCTGGATGAAAACGTAAATTTTCTAAAAGCACAATTTTAGTAGTGCTTAAACCAAGAAGGGTTTTAATTCCATTATCAACACAAGAGTGCGAAAGGATAACATCCGTTTCTAAAACTTTGGCGAGGTATCCTGCCACGGGCTCAAGAGAGAATTGTTGATCCTCACTGCTTTTAGGGCGACCGAGATGGCTCATCAAAACCAGTTTTTTGACGCCGCCATTCAAGAGATAATTGATTGTTAAAAGAGCTTCATCAATACGCGAAGTATCTTGAATCGAGCCATTTTTGATAGGCACATTAAAATCAAATCTCGCGATAACGGTTTTGTCTTTCCAATCGAATTGATCAATATATTTAATGGCCACTAGAGTTTACTCCCTACAAATGTAGCAAGATCGAGAACACGATTAGAAAATCCCACTTCGTTGTCATACCAGCTCACGATTTTAACGGTATTGCCAATGACGTTAGTGAGAGCCGAATCAAAAATACTAGACTCTGTGCGTCCCATGAAATCCGTGCTCACAAGTTCTTCATCCGTGTAGGCAAGAATATTTTTAAGATGATTTTGCGAAGCGTTTTTCATCATCGCATTAATTTCTGCAATCGTTGTGTTTTTTTCCACATTCACAGTCAGATCAACCATCGAGACGTTAGGAGTAGGGACACGCACAGCGTAACCATCAAGTTTACCCTTGAGACTTGGAATCACTTCGCCGAGTGCTTTTGCCGCACCAGTGGTCGTTGGAATCATGCTAAGAGCGGCTGCGCGGGCTCTGCGCAGATCAGAGTGCGAATTATCGAGGAGGTTTTGATCATTGGTGTAAGAGTGTACCGTTGTCATAAATCCATTGATAATTTTTAAATTTTCTTCAAGAACCTTGGCGACTGGCGCAAGGCAATTCGTTGTACAACTTGCATTGCTGATAAAGTGATGCTTGGTTGTGTCGTATTGGTCGCTGTTAATGCCCATGACAAAAGTACCATCCAGTTGTTTCCCTGGAGCACACATGATTACTTTTTTGACTGTTCCTCTCATGTGAGCACTTAAGCCTTCTTTGTCTTTAAAGATTCCCGTTGAATCAATAACGATATCCACATTGTGGGCGCTCCAATCAATTTCCGCAGGATTTTTTTGATTGAAAAATTTAATTTTATTATCACCAATAATTATAAAATCATTATCGAGAGTGATTTCAAAAGGAAATTTCCCATGGATTGAATCGTATTTTAAAAGATGAAGATAATCTTGTGCTTTTCCCGGGTTATTGACCGCGGTAATTTGAATTTTATCAGAATAGTTTCTTGCCCAATAATTCACTAAAGTTCTACCAATGCGTCCTAGTCCATTAATACCAATGTTTATTTTCTTCATAAAAAGCTCCTCATTTCCTCATAGATATGCCATATCTTTAGGAGAATTCCTAGAGGCTTTTACTTAAATAGAGGTTTTACATGAAAGATAAAGTGATGATTTGTGACTTGGGCACCAAAGAAGAGGTACAAAGTGTTTTTGTGGTGAAATACATTCAAATCGCGAAAGCCAAAGATGGTAAGTCCTATCTCAATATTATTTTGTCTGATGCCTCGGGTGATCTTGAGGCGCGTATGTGGAATGAGGCAGATCAAATGGCCACTGAAATTTTCAAAGGAGACATTACGGAGCTTAAAGGAAAAATGAATTTTTTCCAAGGCCGAAAACAGCTCATCATAAGTAGTATCAAAAAAATAGATCCTGCAACCTGTGATATGTCGAAGCTGGTTGCTTCCTCAAGTGTGGATAGTGAAAAAATGTTTGAGGAGTTAACTCAAATTGTTCACAATTTGGAAGATGTTTATATTAAAAAACTTTTGCAAAATATTTTAGCGGACGTCGAAATTGTTCGTCGTTTAAAAAAATGGCCCGCGGGAAAAACAATTCATCATGCCTATGTTGGAGGGCTTCTTGAGCATATTCTCTCTTGTGCCAATTTATCGGTGTACCTTTCAAAATATTATGAGGCTAATACCAGCTATGTCGTTGCGGGTGCTATTCTGCACGATCTTTGTAAGATTTATGAGCTGAGCGACGGACTTGCCGTAGATTATACGGAGGAAGGAAAGTTAGTTGGACATCTGGTGAAGTCGCTTGAGATTATCGATCGTTTTTCCTATCCCATTAAAAATTTTCCTTACCAAATGAAGCTTCACTTAAAACATATAATGCTTTCTCATCACGGAGAGTATGAGTATGGTTCGCCTAAAGTACCTTCGACGAAAGAAGCTTATCTTTTGCATTTGATTGATTATATGGATTCTAAGATGGCGAGTATAAAAGAGGTGCAAAAATCGGACACGACTTCAGGGCATTGGTCAGGTTTTGTGAAGCATATGGATCGCACCATATTTAAAGCGGAACTTCCGACATACTCTTCTTTTATTGAGGAGGAAGCCTCTCCCGCAGTAAGTAATACGAAGGGTAGTCTAGGAAAGCTTCTTAAGGATTTTAAAATTTCTGAAGATTAAGATTTTAACTATTTAGATTTAATTCCTCATGAATTAGTTTGCATTCTTCCTTTTCAGTGTCACTTGACTATTGTGCGTCATAGCGTACAATGAAGGGAGAATGCTTTGGTTATTATTAAATCATTAGAATTTATGAAATGGTTTGAGAAGCAGTCAAATAAAACGAAAGCAATTATTAGCGCAAGGTTGGATCGAATTGAGATTGATGGGTATTTTGGATTCATCAATGTTTTTGATGCAATAATTGAACTCAAGTGGATATCGGGAATGAGGATTTATACCTTCCTCTATAAACCAGATCAACTCGTGATACTTTTGGGAGGCAATAAAAATGGACAAAATAAAGACATTAAAAAAGCGCAAAAAATCCGAAAAAATTTCATACACTATTCATAAAAGTTCACACAGTAAGGAGCTTCTAGATAAACATCTCGTCAAACAAATTCTCATTGAGGCACTTTGTGAGAATGATCTGGAAACATTTCAAGATGTACTTGTTGGTTATATTAGAACATCTTCCAAAACAGCTCTTTCTCAAAAAACGAATATTGGAAGAACGACACTTTATGATTTAATAGATTCGAGCAAATCATTTAATCCGACTCTTGAGACTATGGGAAAAATCTTTAAAGAGTTAGCAGCTTAATACCAATTAAATAAAACAACGGTCTACTTCGTCAAACTTCATCGAAACCGCCTGCGACGTGCAGAAAGCACGCCTCGGCATTTCGTTTTGTTTTCCTCGTATCCCATTATTTTACTTAATTGGTATAACTTTTTAAGATGCCCTCAATATCAATTTTTACAGGCTCACTTTTTCCAGCATTATATTTTTCTGCTGAGCCACTGGCGACGATAGATTCAAGCTCTAACAGAGTCCAAGACATATCCACGTTCTCAATACGCTCATAGCTGTTGCGCAGAGTTTGCGTAGCCTTATACCAACGCTCTTTTATGGAATCTTTTTGCGTGTAATCCAGACAGCTTGCAAGCTCTGCATCAGTGTAAGCACCCCACCTTCTTTCTGGGCAATGATAAGGATCAAAGGAATTTTTATAGAGACGTTTTTCTAAAAAATCTTTGAGATTAAAAGTAGTGCTTTTGCCATTTGATTTTTGATAGGTGATTTTGCAAGCAAGGGTACTTTCTTGATAAATAGCAAGTATTTTGGGCGAAAGATTTTTAGGATAGCTTTTTATTTTTTCTTGCAGCATCACAGCTTGCTGACGAATGCGTTGATCGCGACCAGGGCTTGAGATATTTTCCCACGGTTGCAGATTGGTTTGATAAATAGAGGCTGGTAGCTCATCGTAAGGAAAAGGAAAGGTGTGGATTTTAAGATTCACGGCATCTTGCACGAGCATAACTCGTTCACTCATTTCATTGCAAAGAGCTGTTAGATCATTTTTGATTTCATCAAGGGGATCAATTTGAATGATACCTCCTGCTAATTGTATTTTGAGATAATCCCAAAATGAGTAGGCTTTATTTTGATAAATATACTCACTGGGTTTATTGCGGTACTGAAGCGTGGAGTAGAAAGGAGCAAGTTTTGCATTGGAGGTCATGGAAACCTGACCATTGTCAAGAATCTCAAAAGGCCTCCAAGCTTTAATACCAAAGCCACTGTAGGCATGAGACCATAGAAGGCGTTCGGGAGCGAGGCGCTTCGCGGTAACATAGCCGTTGGTATGGCACTGAAAAATATCAATCGTTCCATCCTCATGAATGGTATCAATCATCATGGCATGTCCTGAGGAACTATAGATTACATCACCTCTTTTAATAATAGTGCGATCAAGTCTGAGTGGGAAAAAATCACTTTGCTCATCAGCCCCACCAACACTGACAATTTCATCATTGTTTTTCACGGGCCCAATGCGATACATGGCAGTGCTGATGATATCCATGAGATTGATCTGCGAACCTGAGCCTGCAAACATTAAATTTTCGCCAAAGGCTTGAGTGCCTGAGGTTACGATGGCTCGCTTGGCAGGAATGTTTCCCTTCGTACTGTAGCGAGTGTCTTTTCCGTCATCGACTCTAGGAGTG
>CAYQEW010000027.1:13291-15335 GCA_964416605.1 uncultured Bacteriovoracaceae bacterium
TTTGACGTAAGTAAAAGGAAGTGAGTTTTGGTAGGCGACATAAGCGCGCAAAATATAAGGGCAATCAGCACAGTCAGAATAATAATGAGCTTTTTTAGGATCAAGGGCGCGCCAAATATTAATTTGCGGATCATTCATAAAACACTCAAATTGACTGTTGTAGCCGATGTCTTTAGCGATATGAGTATTGCATTTATGGGATTTATTTTTTGCTGCTTGCGCAAAGCGCTTGATAAAGTCTTGATAGATTTGTTCATGAGAGTTATCCCAACTGCGGTGTTTTACCTGCCACAGCCGAGGCGTCTGAGAGTAAATTTGAGTTGCAAAGATATAGGATAGGAGAAGTATTATTTTCATAAAAGAAGTTCTACCAAAGAGCCTTTAAGACTGTCTAGGGAGATTATGTGTGATCTAGATCATATTTTTAGGCTTTGGAGAATGCTATAAAGCCTTATCGAATCGATAAACCCACAATAACGGAGGTTATTTATGAAACAAAATTACGCGATTAGAAATTTAATGACAGACAAAGTGGTGAGTGTGACTCGTCAGACGAAGCTTTCGGAAGCACGCCAAATTTTTAATGAATGTGGCTTTCATCATTTGCCAGTCGTCGAAGGAGAAAGACTGATTGGTATTTTAAGTTATAACGATTTGATGAGAATTGATTCGGGAGAACTTTATAAGCAAGATCCGAAACAAGCGGATGCCCTGATTGATAATCTTTCTTCAATGGACAATGCAATGACAACAAATGTTATTTCTGTTCATGCCGATGATTCCGTGAAAGATGCTACCGTGAAATTAGCAGAAGGTAATTTTCATGCGCTTCCGATTGTGGATAGCGAGTATAAGCTTATGGGAATTGTGACTTCAACGGATCTTCTTCGTTATTATTTAAATCAATACTAATTTTCTTCAAAAGAGAGCAGGACGCAGATTACTGTTTCCTGTTCTCGCCAATTTTTCTTGGCATATTCAACCATTTTACAGCTTTTATTGACTTGGTTTCTTGGTTATTCACGATAATGAGTCACTTGTTTTATAATAAGCTATGATAAAAAATCTTTTCTTCCTTCTTCTTGTTTTGCTAGGTTCTTGTGGCTTTCAGATTAAACAGTCCGAAGCGATTGTCAGTTCACCAAGTGGTAATTCTGTGATTAACACTGATTTGACTTTTGATATCCAAGGGCTTCCTCAAACATTTGATTTGAAAATTATTTTAGGTGAAAGCGAAAATGTGATTGAGATAAATGGTGAGAAAATTATTTTAATGAAAAACAAAGAAATGGTTTTTTCGCAAGGGACAATTATTATCGAGAACAATAAATTGACCGTTAAGCCTACTGTAGGCACAGAAGGAGTTATTGAAATTCATTACGTTGCAGGAGATAAGCAAGGAAAAATTCTTTTTAATGTAAAATCGAAGACATCTCTTTGCAGTTGCTCGGGAGTGATTAAAAAGCGCATTGCTTCTTTTGGACTTTTGACTCAGTATGGTTCAGGTCCGGCTTTTGGAATTGATAAACTGGGAATTATTAATATTGGATTAGATTCTCACTACACTAACAAGAATTTTAAAGTTGAATGGGGTGACGGAGTTATTGATTATATCAGTGATAGCGTGGATCCTTTTGTAGGAGTGACTTGGTACCGAGATGATTATCATTTGCTGAGTATTTCTGCGCCTCATATTTATCCTGGTGCGGGAGATTATGTACTCAAAGTTTCTGCGCTTAGCGATGAAGGTTTGTATAGCGAGGCTTCGACGATTGTTCGCATTGATAGCTTAGGGGATGAGGTTTATATTCCAGAGACTGGAAGCCATCATGCACCTTTCTTTCCTTTTCCAGCTACGAAGCATCCGACGAGCATTGATACCACCGTCTGCGATCAGCCTATTCTGAACGGTTATTCCGTGGGCCTTGCAAATCAACATTGGTTAAAAATTAATGATGGAGGTTTTTTGAATGGAGAGATGATGGGAGCCTCTGGAGATGTTTATAAGTTTAGTAATGTGCCAATGCCTCATTATTTAGGGATT
>CAYQEW010000028.1:0-15209 GCA_964416605.1 uncultured Bacteriovoracaceae bacterium
TAAAAACATAACTGGATCGTCACAACGAATCGCGGTGCGAAGCAGCCCTACGGCGTCCTGCGCATTGGAGGGATAAACCACTCTTATTCCAGGACAATGGGTAAATAAAGATTCACCTGATTGGGAGTGATACATCGCTCCTCCCTTGAGATAGCCTCCAATAGGAACACGTACCACCATCGGGCATTTATAATCACCACCTGATCGATATCTCAGAGTTGCCATCTCATTTTTAAGCTGCATATAAGCAGTCCAAATATAATCAAAAAATTGAATCTCTACGACGGGCTTTAAGCCGCGTGCCGCCATACCGATGGCGCGTCCAATAATATTGGCTTCCGCAAGTGGTGAGTTAAAAACCTGCCAAGACTGTGATTCTCGCTGGCATCCACTGGTCACTTTAAACACTCCGCCTTTGCCTTTAAGATCCGATTTTAATTTTTCTTCTTCCGTAAAATCCGCAACATCTTCGCCAAAAATAACCATCAAAGGATTCTTCTTGAGCTCAGATTTTAAAGTCATATTGACCGCTTGCGCGAGAGGAATTGCCTCTTCACTCACACTTTGAGCTGGGCTTGAAAATGCCGGCGAACAAGGATTAACCTCCATCGAGTAAAGATGATGATCAGCCGTATCAAGAGTGGGCCAAGGTGTTTCAAGACATTTTTTCATCGCCTCATCAATATGAGTTTTCACTTTTTTAATCAACGCTTCATTTTCTTTAACGCTTATTATTTTATTTTCTAGTAAGAATTTCGGATAAGAGTTAAAAACATCACGGCTGAGCTCTTCCGCCAAATCTTCCTTAAAACGATACATTCCGTGATCATCGGACAATGAATGAGAATAAGGGCGGGTGACGTGAGCATGCACTAAAACAGGCCCACTCCCTGCTCGTAAGTATTTTTCCGCTTCTTTGACCGTGGCATAGGATTCAATGGGACAGCTTCCATCAACTTCAAAAATTTTTAAGCCAGGAAAGTTTGCGAGTGCCTTAGAAATAGAGGCTCCTGGAGTTTGCACACGCACCGGAACAGATATGGCGTAACCATTATCTTCCACCAAAAAAAGAACGGGAAGTTTATTGACACAAGCCGTTGTGAGCCCTTCCCAGAACTCTCCTTGAGATGTCGTCCCATCTCCCGTAGAGACGTAACCAATCTCGTTTTCAAAATATTTATTTTTTTTATCTTTGGCTTTTTTTAAAATTTTTCCCGCCTCCATGAGTCCACACATTTGCAAAAATTGAGTGCCCGTACACGAAGATTTATTGAAAATATTCAGTTTAACATTGCCCCAATGAGAGGGCATTTGACGGCCGTGGGACGCGCTATCTCCCGTATTGCCGTTTGCCTGACAAAGCATTTCATAGGCTGTAACGCCTAGTCCTGTACACAACGCGCGGTCGCGGTAATAAGCCAAAAACCAATCGTGACTCGGTTTTAAAATCATAGAAACCGCTGTTAAAATACCTTCATGCCCAGCTCCCGATATTTGAAAAAAAGCTTTTGATTGTTTTTTCATGCGAATCTCAGCGTCATCGAGTAGACGAGAGAGATAAACATTTTCCAAAATTTTAACCAAATCTTGATTGGATAAACCGTATTGTTTTGCTAAATCTAACTTAGTGTTTTTCATAGATTTTTCCCTCGTTTTTAGGGCCAACATAGCAAAAACTCCCTCTCTAGTAAAAAGAAATAATTATTTTACTATGGAACCTATGAAATTATTTTTCTTGTTTTTTTTTCTTGGCAGTTGTGGAGTTCAATTAGACGCCCCTGTCGCCACAGTCACTCCAAGTCCTTATATTTATTCAGCGGACGCCAAAATCAATAATAAGTCTATTTTTCTCATGCCTCGCATGAGTGTGACTGCCAATACTCTCAACTATATCGATTGCTACTCAACCATTGAGCTTAAGGACAATAGTATTTATTGGGGCAACTATCCTCAAAAAATTGAATGGGAAATTATCTCCGTCTCTTCGGTTTTTGGAGGCCCAGAATATGTGGAAACTGGATTAACTTCTTGTGCAGATGCCTATGAAGCTGACTTTAAAGGTACTTCGTCGCGAACAGGCACAGGTTCAACTTTTAAACTCGTTCAAATTAAAGCGCAAAACGATTTTGTCATCAAAATGACTGTGACTGATAACTTTAATAATTCCACTTCTTCTTATTTTGCCTATGCAGAAGCTTCTGAAGATATGGCAGGAGATCCAACTTCTCCTTTTGATATCAATGGCAGAGGTTTTGTGACACACAAAAACTTAGTGAATATCTCTGGAAAAACACTCACTCTTGTATTTAAAGATTATGATATTAAATCGACAGATGGTAACAGCCTAATAGATATTTTTACGTCTCAAGATATTCATGGGGCTGATTTTCAAAATGATGGCATTTGGGAATTTAGCTCCTCCCCTCTTTCCTCTAATCTCACTTACACATATAGCAACGATGGTAAATATTTTGGCTCCTACAGTGCTATTGGCAGTGCTCTATCTTCATCCGTAGAGGCTTTTCCTCTTTATCTGGGATTTGTGCTCGATCTTAAAAATTAATTGGCCAAGATTCTTGATCTATTCTATATAGATTTCATGAAAAATCTTATCCAAGTTTGTTTAGTACTTTTTTCAACTTTAAGCTTTGGCTACGAAACTCTTCATTGTGATATTCGCGACCTTGCCGAGTCCAATCAAAAAGTTGCGACCTACCATTTCGCTCCTAACGAACAAACCAATATTAATTATTTTACTAGCAACGAAGTGGCTCCCGGCTCTAATCGTTCTTACAGTATCAACCTTTCTTTTAAAGTCGATAATACTCAGGAAAATGTTAAGCTTTTTTGCACGGGCACAATTGATGGAATCTATGTCCTATGCCCCAATGTAGAATTTAATAATTATTTTACGCAAAATATCGAGCATCGCACCTATCGTTTTATTTTAGATTGTGCCCGTAAATACTGAGCCCTGTTTCCATCAGCCAGTCTACCATCTGCCCTAAAAGAACGGGTACATTCCGGGAATATTGGCAGACTGGACCAAGGGCACTGGCAACGGTATTTGGAGGCTTCGATGAAATTTTGCGAAATAAAATAATTTTTTAATCTCAATGAAAGAAATGCAGAAGCAAGAAAACATTCACCTGAGACACAAACATTAATACTTTAAACCTAAACTTTTTTTATCCAAATATTCAAACAGTATGTAATACTTACAATTTTCAAAAGAAATATTTTTTTAAAAATAAATCCATTGTAAAATCTGCACAACCTTGGAGTATTTATGAAAAAAACAATGATCCTTGCTTCTTTTCTTTTTTCCTGTATGACTTTGGCGGGTAACTCAATTACCTGTCGTGTCTTCGATAAAACTCAGCCGTACTACTCTTCTCCAGCTGTCTCTTTGCCAGCTGATAATAATTCAACTACTGATCTTTCCGTGATCGATGATCCTTGCTCTCCTGTTCATCGACTTTATTCCATCGAAATGATGTTTTCCGTCAATAATATTTCAAAAGAAGAAACAACCATTCACTATAATGGTTATGTCGGAAGCTATGACGTGCAAGGAACAATTAATAATTTAAACCAAGAGCCTAATTCTTCGACAAACACCGACCTAGGAAACTCTCTTGTTCTTCAATGCATTAGGAACTAAAAATGAAATATCTTTTTTTCTTTATCTTTTCTTTTTCACTTTGGGCGCAATCTCCAAACTCTCTCACTGATGAAGAAGCGATTGCTCTGGGCATGACTCCTGTTAGGGTTGCTCCTCCTGGCTCTATGTCCTTTTCCACTCCTTTTAATCCTCCAATGAAAAAATTTGATCCAAGCACTGATCTCGACAAGGCGAAAGTTGTTATTTTTGTCAATAAAGGTATCCGCAGCAAAGATAAAAATCCTACGGGACAAACCGCAACTGTTTATAAAGAAGGTGTTTTTCAAGGTACCTTCAATGTTTCAACTGGCACCGAAATGGAGCGCGAAACAACTTCAGGAAGAAAATATATTGCCACCACTCCAGTGGGTTACTTTCGCCCTCTAAAAGCCTACAAAGAATATCAATCTGGAACCTTTTTAGGGGCTAATATGACTTATGCGGTTTTCTTTATTGGCGGTATCGCACTTCATTCCACCAGTAAAGACCATTATAAAATGCTAGGAAAAAGAGATTCTGGAGGCTGTGTTCGTTTTACATTAGAAGATGCCAAAAAAGTGAATGAGCTTATTAGATCTACGGGAACGGGTTCCAATGAGATCAGAAGAGAAGGAACCGCAACCTTAAAACGCAACCGCTATATTGACAGTATTGCACTGAATTCTTTTCAACGCTTTTTGGGAATCGAAACGGAAAGTGAAATGCAAACCTACGATGCACTTATCATTGTGCAAAATGGAATTTAAACGTAGTTAGTTTTTAGTTTTATCGGTTTGTAAGCATTGATCCCTATACTGACTAAAGCCTCTTGAATCTCTTGAGGCTTTAAACTGGCTCCATCTTCAACTTTGACATCAATATATAACCCCTGATCAAGATGAATCGGATAAACTTCTCCTAAAATAATTTTATCCTGTTCTGCCACATCAAGCTTTCCAATATTAAAGCCTAGCATTTTTTGACGAATCTCTTTGGTGGTGTGCATTCTTTTTTTATGATTATAAACAGGAATGGTGAAACTTTCTTGAGCCCAAAAATAATCTAATTTATTTTGTAAATCATTTACAGAGCCTATTTCAAGCGGAACAAAATAAGAAAAAGAATGGGTGGCTTTTTGCACACTATCCATTTTTTTATCAATCAAAAAAATATTTTTAAAAGAGATTCCTTTTTCCGAATGAATATTAAGTCGATCCTTTAATGCTTCTACATCACTCCACTCAGAAGGGACACGAATATCAATGAACTCACTTAAGCTACTAATACCAAGGCTTAATGCGGGCCCAAATGCAATAAGAGGTTTGGGATTAAAACCTTGAGAATAAAGATAAACAATTTCTGCTCTTTTAAAAATGCGCGCCACAATTTTTTGCAAATCTAAATGAGAAATAAAACTAATTGAGCCCATTTTAGAAACTTCCATTCGGTAAACAAATCCTACTTCCGTGTTAAGTCTTTGCTCTCTTGGAAAATGAGATTTATCGACTAACTCTGGACGCACGTATGGCTCATCTTTCTTCGCATCGACTTCTTCTAAAAACTCTTTGCGCTCTTCCACCATATATTTTAGATCACATTTAATCCCGCAGTGATAGCACACTAGTTTTTTCTTATCGATATCAAAAGTTTTGGAAAGTGTTTCTAAGTTAGAATGATGCACAATCATTCCTGCGACTTTGCCACAGGGAGGAGAGAGACGTGAGTTCACGGCTTTAAGCCACTCGCGTTCTAAAAATTTTTCGGTGAGTCCAACATCAATATGATTCCAAGGCAAGCGTGCCTTAACCGGGATCGTACCGAGCATAAATTCTGTATTGATACCACTTTCAGCCACACACTCTAACCAAAGATTATATTTAAACGTTTCATCCCATCCATCAAAGCGTGCTCCGCGACTCCAAGCAGAATAAATAATTTGCGCCACTCTGCGATCGCCTCTTGAGACAATTCCTTCCAGATGAGAAATTTGCGATTTATGTTTTCTAAAATTAAGTCGGTAATCTCGTGAAAGCTTGTAAAGCATCTCTTGTTTGCGCTCGATCTCTGATTGTGTGATCATCGCCGCCCATTGAAAAGGCGTGTGGGGCTTTGGAACAAAACTCGAAACCGAAACTGTAATACTTGGATTTTTAGCTTGTAGTTTATGAGCAACCTTAAGTGCCTTGCGCCCCGTTTCCATTATTCCGATGACGTCTTCATCTGTCTCCGTAGGCAAACCAATCATGAAATAGAGTTTCATTTTTTGCCAACCGCGCGAAAAAATATCTTCCGCGGTTTGCATCATATCTTCTTCCGAAACGTTCTTATTGATCACTTCGCGCATGCGCTGAGTACCTGCTTCTGGAGCGAAGGTGAGTGATGTATTTTTCACTTCAGCTAATTTATCAAATACTTTTTTATCGAGTCCATAAGCCCTTAGAGAACTAATTCCAAGGGTTGAATTATCTTTTGAAAGTCTATCCAGTAGTTCGACAACTAGCGGTGTGACTGCCGAATAATCCGCCGTCGAAAGACAAGTGAGAGAAGCTTCATCAAAGCCTCCTTCTTTTATTCCTTCCATGACCATATCAATCACATCGCGTGGACTGCGTTCGCGAACGGGGCGATAGATCATTCCCGCTTGGCAGAAACGGCAGCCTTCAGTACAGCCTCGTGAAAGCTCTACACTAAAGCGATCAAAAATAGCGGTCATATGAGGGATCGGAGATTTTGTCGGAAAAGGATAATTTTTAAGGCTTTCGATAAAATAGCGCTCAATAGGATACTGCGCAATTCCCAAGTACTCTGGCTTCGGTCCCGTGACAACCTCTAGTCCTGACATTTCATCAATCTCAGTATCGTAAAGCGCCGGAACATAGATTCCTTTAATACGGGAAAGCTTTTGTAAAATATCGGTGCGTGATTTTTTCTCAAGTCTCATTTGACCAACGAGACGAGTGATTTGCGAGAAAAATTCTTCGCCGTCTCCAATCACGATAAAATCCATAAAAGGAGCAAGGGGCTCAGGATGAGTGGCACAGGGGCCTCCCGCAATAACGAAAGGATCATTTCCTTGACGATCCTTTGCCCAAACTGCAATGCCTCCGAGATCAAGCATATTAAGAATATTGGTATAACTCATTTCATATTGCAGAGAAAAACCAACAATATCAAAATCCTTTAAAGGCTTAAAATTTTCAAGGGTCACAAGAGGAAGTTTTTTTTCACGAAGATGTGTCTCCATGTCTATCCATGGGGCAAAACAACGTTCTGCCAAAAGATCTGCGTACTGATTTATTTCCTGATAAAGAACTTTCATTCCTAAATGGCTCATGCCAATTTCATAGGTATCAGGAAAACAGAGAGCCACTTTACAAAGCGCACGCTCCCAATTTTTGACGCAAATAAAATGCTCGCCACCGATGTAGCGAGCAGGTTTTTCGAGCAGATCGAGAAAATGCGAATAGGGATTTTGAATCACAATTATTTTTTGCGGCCTGGAAAGCGATGCTGATTGCTTCTATTATTGCTCATGCGCAGATTTTTTATATTATGGATGCGTCGTTCAGCGAGAATATTGGCAGCCACATCATTGCCAATACCTTCTTCGTCCGCAATTTTAAAAATATTGAGAGCTGTATCATAAATCGTGTTCACCATGCGGCGAGACTTTCCATCATTCCAACCTTCAAACTCAATGCTCACATTCATCAGTCCACCCGCATTGATAAGATAATCAGGACAATAAAGAATATTTCTTTTTTTAAGTTCTATTCCATGTGAATCATCTTTTAATTGATTGTTCGCCGCCCCTGCAACAATCTTGGCTTTTAATTTAGGAATTGTTGTGTCATTCATCGTCGCTCCCAAAGCACAAGGAGCAAAAATATCGCATTTCACTTCATAGATTTCTTGAGCTCCGACAAATTCAGCGTGAGCGAAATGTTCTTTCATTCGTTTAATATTATTTTCATTGATATCGGTAAAAATAATTTTAGCGCCAGCTTCGTTAAGAAGATTGGCAATCTCAAATCCCACAGCACCGACACCTTGAAGTGCGACTACTTTATTCTCAAGAGAGCGATCTCCGTAAGTTTTCATACATGCCGCTTCCATTCCTCTAAAAACGCCTAGAGCCGTATAAGGAGCTGGATTTCCCGAACCACCATGAATGCGAGCCACTCCTACCACGTAATTGGTTTCCGTAAAAATATGCTCAATATCTTCTACGGTTGTGTTGACATCTTCGGCTGAAATATAACGGCCATTAAGAGACTCAATATAGCGTCCATAAGCGCGAAAGAGGGCTTCCGATTTATCTTTCGTTGGATCACCGATAATAACAGCTTTTCCGCCTCCCAGATTAAGTCCTGAGACCGCTGCTTTATAAGTCATTCCTTTAGAAAGTCTTAGAACATCTTCCAAAGCTTCTTCTTCGGAAGCATAGGGCCACATTCTGGTTCCCCCAAGAGCAGGTCCCAATGTGGTATCATGAATCGCCACAATGGCTTTTAAATTACAGGTTGAGTCAGAAAAGAAAACAACCTCTTCATGACCGTCTTTATAAAGTCTATCAAAGCTAAGCATGTGACCTCCGAGGGAACAATTTTCTCATTAGATGAAAAACCATTCTTAAGTTATTTTATAAGGAGCGTTATAAGTTTTTAAAAGGAATTTCTCTATGCCCACCGTGTCAAATTTAGTCACAAAACAGACCATAGAAATAGAGAAAAACGAAACCCTCTGCGACGCTTTTGAGCGCCAAGGCCTTAATTTTCCACACGGATGCCTTGCGGGAGTATGCAGCGCCTGCATTTTTGAAGTGGTTAAGGGTGATGAAAATATTTTACCCATATCAGGAATTGAAAAAAAAACCATTGAAAACTACCAAGAAAGAAACCCTCAAGCAAAAGATAAAATAGTCCGACTGGGCTGTAGGGCAAGAATTATTGGCGATATAGATTTTAATAAATAACCCCGATAGGCAAAGAAAGCCACCTTTTAGGAGCTCCTTCTTTTCTATCTTATAATAAAAGATAATATGAAAAACTTATTTATTGTTCTTGGCTTTTTGACATGGTTTCAACTTCAAGCATCTGAAGTTTCCAAATTTTACTCATGCTATCAAATTATTACGAGAGAGCCTCTTAGTCCTTCTGATCCATTACTGGCTCAAGTTCAAAGTAACTCAATCACTGCGGCACAAGCTTGCTTAAATCTTTTGAGTGAATCGGCTCTTGATCCCAACAGTCATGAAATCAACAAAGTAGCTGGTCAGTATCCAGAACGCTCTCTTAAAATTATTAAAAACTTTAATGACTTTCACCGCACTTGGTTTAGTGCTTTTGCCGAAGTTAAAAACAATGATTGCTATCGCCATACCGTAGAGGTTCATGACAATGGAGAAATGGCTTATTATTTAACTCGCGCCCTTTTTGAAGATGGAACGGATTTTAAATCAATTGTCACAAGCAATAAATCACTTGAGGCCATCAGACATTCACTTTCACCAAGAGAAAATCGCTCGGTTATCACTCAAGAAACACTTGATTTAAAAAAAGGAGTTATGGGAGCGACACAAACTTGGGCTCCACCTCTACTTCCTCTTGGAAAAATAGTTGGAATTCAAGAAAAATCACCCTTTATGGGAAGTGGATTTGTCGATTACCAAAATCTAATGAGCTCTCCTTTTGATATTTTTGAAAACAAGGGAGGAGGTATTTTGGGTTCTGTTCCTTACCTTCTCTTAAACTTTGGAAGAAGTGAGTATGAACTTACCAATGGCGGAAGAGTCCTTCCTCGACGTTGGGCAAAAGCTTTTGCCAAAGATATTTTATGTCGCGATCTTCCTCTGCTTCGCCCAAGTGATGCGGCTCCATTGGTAAAATCTAATTCCAGTCTTCCTTTTAAAAAAGCCACCTCTTGTATGCAATGCCATGGTTTTATGGATCCAGTTTCTAAAGTACTTCGCAACTCTCACATGGTTCGCTCAACGGATGATTGCATGGGACCTGTATCCACAGCCCATTTTCATACGGTCACTCCAAACTTCCCTGCGGAAACCTATGATGCTGATTCTGATTATAATTTTTTTAGAAGACCATCAAATGGCAAACTCTTTATGCGCTCTTTTGATGGATCACTGATTGATCTTCCACTTACCAGTGTTCAAGATCTCGGAGAGAAATTAGCCAATATGGACGATATGTATGTTTGCGCCGCCAATCGTTATTTCTATTTCTTTACTGGTCTCATGACCGATCTTATGGACGCGGGCCTTATCAAAACATCTGCTTCAAATTCCAAAGACCTCGCTCTTCGCAACTATATTATTAACCTAGGGAAAAATTTAAAAAATCATCAAGATACTAAAGAGTTGATTAAACAAATTATCAATTCTCCTTATTTTGCGGATCCGTTAAAGGAGATGGAATAATGAAAAATAAAAATATTTCCCGAAGAAATTTATTTAAATACGCTGTTGGCAGTGTTCCATTCATGGGAATTGCTTCTCATCCCTTTAACTTACTTCTCACTTCTATTATCAGTGGTATCTCTCATCGTGCGCATGCTCAAATGAATGGGACAGGTAATCCCATGAACTTTGTGCATATTTCCATGGATGGTGGTCCTGCAAGATGGATGTTTGATCTTAGCTTAAAGCCTAATGGCAATGATAATTTTATGAATGCCCCGATGCTCATTTCTCAATTTGATAATTTTACCCCTGGGAGCATTGCCGCTTCTTATGCCACAACCAATATTGGCAGTTATTATCTTCCTTATATTTGGTCGCAAGTTGTTCCAGGAACAAGTGTTGATAGGTCGATGAGCGATCTCGCGCAGAACATGCTTATGATTCGCGGAGCAGAACTCCTCACCGATGGACATCAGGTAAATAGAGTTAAAGCAGTCCAACCCGTTGCGGGAAGCCCTTCGCTCCATGGTTTAGTCGCAGATAAATCCACAACCCCTATTCCTGCTATTAGTTACGGTGGGTGGGCAATGGATCCAACCTTAGGATTTTCTTCTCAAAAAGGTTTAGGAATTGTGCGCGTCGAAGGCTCAAATCCAATGCCCGACATTATGCGCCCTTTTGATATTGGTGCGTCTGGTATGTCTTTTGGCAATATTGATATTGCAGCGTCTATTGATAACGCTCTCGATATTATCAAAATGAACGGCAAATACTCTAGTGCGAAAGTAAAAAGTTTATTTAATGATCGCTATAGCGCCAAACAACTGATTGAAAAGGGTGTCAGTGCACTCAACGATCAATTTAATCTCACGATTGCCAAATACGAACTGCTTGTTCAAAGAAGTTTAAATGAGCACACATTTTCTAATATCGATGCTCAGGCTCTGATGACCGAAAATTCTTCTCTTTTTAAAATTGATGGTGGCAATATTTTTATTCCCGATGCCGGTCAAGACTTACGCTCAGCGATTAACACCAACACAACAATTGGTTATTTAGCCAACACAATGGCGCTGACTGAAATTTTACTCAAAGAAGAATTAAGTTCTTCAATTACTTTAACTCTTGATTCTCTGCAAAATTTACAACTCCAGTACCAAGGCATGAATCAGTACTTTCAGTTTAGAAATGACTCTCACGATTCGGGGGCCTACTCAACTCTGTTTTTCTACTCAAAATATTACAAGGCTATCAGCTCTTGCTTGTTAGAACTCATCACTGTTCTCAAAAATGATATGCATCGCGGTTACTCACTTTTCAATGACAGTGTCATTCATTTAGCAAGTGAGTTTGGGCGCAGTGCACGTTTTGACGGAACAGGTGCCGATCACGGTTGGGAAGGAACTGCCACCAGTATTTTCAGTGGCAAAATAACTCAACCTCTCATTGCCGGAAATATTCGCTACGGCGGAACTGGCGGAAATTATCGCGGAACTTGGGGAGCTGCTGGAACCACTCTCAATAACCGAAAACTTAATAATGGTAATATTATTTCTTCTATCTCTACCCTACTCGATATCACCTCTCCTACGGCGAATGATCAATCGCTCATTCGTATGCAAAATGGCGCCGCAGTTTCAAATTTAGGAGATCCTCAAAATGTATAAAATAATTTTTATTTTACTTTTTATTGTTTCTTGCTCTGGAGGAGGACTCCCAGAAAAGAAAACCGCATCATCTGGCAATAATAACTCTGGAAATAATTCTGGAGGCAATACGAATAATCCCGATGATATTTCTTCGCTGCAATCAGCGCTGAGTACCACCAAAACGCCTCGAATGGCTGATCGAATTTATATCAGCACAAAGCTTCGCACCATCTTCGGTCCTGATTCCCAGTGGATTATTTATGAAAATATCACCAAAAGAATGGATTCCTTCGGTGCCCCCTGCGATATATATGAAGGCTCCCGAAATGGTGCTTGGGGAGCTTTTGATTTCCCTGACTCTGAATGTTTTTCCGCGCAGTGGAATAGCCCTCACAACTCACCATCGACCACCATTCGTCAAGGCTATCTGACCAAAGCTTGTGAACAGATGGTATCCAGTGCCCCTCAAACCCTTGATTACGCACTCTCCTCAATAAGCCTCAATGATGCTTCTCTTGTTGATCAAACAAATGTGCAAAAAGCTTATCGTTTATTTTACCCCGACGAAAATCTGCCGATAAATGTCTTACAAGCTCTGGGAGATATCGGAGCCCATACTGCAAACAACCGAGAACACTGGCAGGCAATTTTTCTCACCCTTTGCCTGTCTCCAAGCTGGAGTGTATATTAGGAACAACATGAAATATCTATTTCTTTCAGTATTTTTTTTTCATTCGCTACAAGCTTTAGAATTAAAAGACATTGAAATTCATTTTCAAGTGAATACCAATATTGATGCGGTTTCCTTTGAAGGAAAAACCAAATTAAATGATTTGAAAGTGGAAGAAAAAAAATCTTTTCAAATTAATCCCGCACTCTTTTCGACGGACCTCAGTTTACGTGATGAGCATATGAGAAATACGATTTTTTCTGATGCCAATAAACAAATTATTCCCATAACGTTTTTTGTGGAGTCAAGTAATTGTGAAATAACTCCCAATCATTGCAATATCCGTGGAAGACTTGCTCTGAATAACCAAGTCAAAAATATTAATCTTGTGATTGATGGAAATGAGGAACTCTCTTCTTCTTTTTCTATTAAACTCAGTGATTTTAAAATTTCCGCTCCTAGTTTTATGGGAGTGAGTGTCCAAGAAGATATTCTTATTTCTGTCAAAGGCTCTAGGAAATAAGAATGAAATTTTTTCTTTTTTTTATCAGTTTGTTTTTTACTTCTCATATTTTTGGTTACGCCAATATGATTCGTTATGGCTACACAAGCTGTAGTGCTTGTCACAATGCTCCAGAAGGAGGAGGAATCCTGACTCCTTACGGCAAAGGTATTGCTCAAAGTACGAGTGCGGTAGGTGGAGAGTTAAAAGAAAATGCCTTTATTAAAGCAATTTCTTTTGAAGGAAAAGTGGAACACGCTTTTCAATTCAGATACTCTGTTCTCAAAAAATCTTTTGAAAATCTCAAAAGTTTCCCGATGCAAGGAGACTATCTCAACACGATCCATATTTCTCCTAAAATGCGCCTAGATACCATCTTAGGAAAAATTGGCGAAATAAATAATTCCCATAAATCTTTTGCTGATCAATTTATCTTGCGCAAATTTTTACTCGCCTACCGTCCGCACGATGGTTTAGAAATTTCGCTTGGAAGAAACGCTTTGAACTTTGGTTTACGCGAAGTGGATCACACCATTTTTATTCGCCAAAAAAATAAGTTACAAGTAGACGACACTCCAACTCTTTTAAGTCTGCATCGTTGGAGTAAAAATAGCTCCAGTTCTGCTCAAATAATAATTCCCGGCTTTTATGAGAACAGCAACAATCAAGAATATGGTCTCTATCTGCGCCATGAAATGTTTTTTCATAAAAAATTTACGCTAGGTGCACATCTTCTTGGCGGCCGTACTGAAACGGTTAATCGCTATATTGGAGGAATTTTTTCAAGATACTCTCCTTCCAAATACATAACTCTTCATAATGAATTTGATTTTACCCAACGAAGCAAAAATATATCGAATATCGATTTTTATCAGTATGCTAGCTACAGTAAAATTTCTTTTTTTCCTAAAGATTTTATTGAAATTTCTGCTCTTTATGAATGGACTCAGGTGCCTTATATTGTTTTTAAAAATAGAGAAAATCGCTACGGTGTATCGACTTCATTTAGAATCAATAAAAATATCTCTTTGCAGTTTGATTATCGCAATCATCAAACTGAAACAACCAAAGATTGGAAGTATCTGGCACAAATTTATTTTAACGGATGGTAAAATGAAAATAATTTCTTTGAGCTTTATCATGATCTTTCTTTCTTCTTGCAATGGCAGCAAGGGAAGTAATGACAACAATTATTATCCTGACACCGCGGCTCAAACTGATGACACAACTGATCCCGCTGACTACACTTATACCTATGCTGAGCTAAATACAAAAATTCTTTCGACCAAATGTATGACATGCCATAGCTACACGCATGGCTGGATGACTTCAGCAGCGGGAGTTGATACCCAGCTTGTGCCAGGAGATCCTGACAACTCTCCTCTTTTTAATAGGCTTTTAGGTATCGGAGGCTCTCTTATGCCCGATGGCGGCCCGAATCTTTCTCAGGCTGATATCGATTACGTCGATAATTTTATTCTCAATCGTCAGCCCTAATATTTTTCTAGTGAATGAAAAACATAAGAATCACTATTCTGCTAAGAGCAAATCAATTGCCTTAATTCTTACATTGAATTCATTGTCTATTTGCATCCTTGTCTTTTCGATTGATTGATTGGTAGATTTTAATTTGTCTTGTAATTTCTGTATTTCATACCGGTTTACACTCTCGGGATTCGAGGTAAACATTAGTACTGATCCAGCGACAGCACACAAAGACCCTAATCCCATTACCAAGTTCCTGAAACCGTAAACATAGCCAACACCAGAAACATATTTTGGTGCAAACGCGAATCTTAGCGCAAATAAAGCTGCTAGAAGTGACATAATTGAGACCATACGATTTCCCCGCACTTTCTCTTTGTAGCCTGGCTCCTCACCTGAACGTTGTATTTTAATTTCTGCATCAAGACTTTTACTCAATCTTGATAGCTCCGTTATTTGCATAGAGAACGCAGCTCTATCTCCCATAAGCTTGTATTTTAATGCTAATAATTCTTCTCTCGTTAGTTTCTGATCTTCTAAACTATTTTTATATTCGGCAACAAGATGAGTCGTGGAGTCCGGTATTGTGGTAGGAGCAACCTGTGCGTATACAAAATTTTGTAAAAACAGTGATATGATCAAACAATAACTCATCATCTTCGTTAGAAATTTCATATTGATATTCTCCATAAATTGCTATTTTTTTTCTTCGCCTTAATTCTTAACACAGCTAACATTAGGTCCAACTTATCTTGCTTTTAAATTATATAAAATAAATTTTTGATGACTGTGTAAAAAAGAAACGTTTTAACGAACCTGAATTTTTTCTAGCTAGCAGCTCT
>CAYQEW010000029.1:0-1910 GCA_964416605.1 uncultured Bacteriovoracaceae bacterium
TTTGAGCGTATCCTGATACTCTTGAGTCACTTGAGTAAATCCCATAAAAAAAAGAAAAACTCCCATAAAAAAAACGAGATGATGAGCGGTATAAACAACGAGGCCCATAAAAAGAATGTGAATTGCGTAAATCCACCACTTTGGTTGCATCTTTTTTTCGGTTTCTTTACTCAGTGAAAAATTTCCCTGTAATTCTTTGCGAAAAAAAAGAGCCGTTAGAACCGTCGACAACAAAATCGCCAAAAATGCCTTATAGCCGTACTCGCCAAGCATTGAAGAAAAACCAAGTCCCCATTTGTGTGCTACCATAAGAACAGGTGGTGCCGCAAAATGAGACAGTGTACCTCCAATAGAAACATTCACAAACAATAAGCCTAAAGTAGCGTATTTGAATTTCTCACTCACTTTATAAGAATAGAAATTTTTAAGAAGGATCAGTGCCGTAACCGTCATGGCAGCTGGTTCCGTAATAAAGGAACCTAAAATAGGGCCAACCACTAATGAGGTAATATAAAAACTCATTTTGGGAGCGATTGGAATAAGTTTAGAAAGAGTCATAATAATTGTTTCCGCTAATTTAATAATGGGCCTCGTTCCAGCCATACACATAATCACAAAAACAAAAACAGGCTCCGTAAAATTAATTGACTCGATGTACGCAATGGCACTTTCAAAACCGGAAACAAAGGAAATAATGAGAAGTAAAACCGCTGCCCATAATCCAAAAACGGCTTCAACTTCTGCTAAAAAATGAAAGAGGTTTTCCGCGATACTTCCTTGAGGATACTTATGCGCAAGATGCTCAAATTTTTTCACTAAAAAGGTGTGACATACCGCTAAGGCAAAAAGAATCGTCGCCGCTAATTGAATGGTGGTCGGTTGCATAAATTTTTCCCTTTTTACATGCCAATGGCATTAACTGGACAAATATTTAATTGTTCTAAGCAGAGTTTTTCTTCAGCTGAAGAATTTGGTTGTTTGTAGACGTAGGCATAGCCATTTTCATCTTCTTTAAAATGATGAGGGGCTTGCTGATAGCAAAGTCCACAGGCAATACACCCTTCTCCTAATAAATCATCATATCCTGTGCAAAAAAACTTTCCTGTGCTATTAAGAGGGTGTTTTTTAAAATTATTGGCCATAAAAGATTTTTAGCATAAAACCATAAGGATTGAAATGGAGACAACAATAGCCTATCAAAAAGCCAAAAGCTGGAGTACTGATCCTTTTATTCTAGAGGAAGATCAAAAAGAAATTATAGAACTTATGGATAACTCCTCGGAAGTGAATGAACGTTTTCTCAAAGACTTAGAATTCGGCACCGGTGGAATGCGCGGTATTGTGGGCATCGGCAGTAATCGCATTAACCGCTATACTATTTGCAAGGCGACCAAAGCACTTGTGATTCAACTTCTCAAAGAATTTGACAATACTCATATAAATGTTTGTCTCTCTTACGACTCCAGGCTTTCCTCTCGTTTTCTGGCGGAAGAATGTGCCAGTGTCCTTTGTGCTTACGGTATCAAGGTTCATTTTTTTAAAGAATGCACCGCTGTTCCCGTTTTAAGTTTTTCAGTAGGAGAACTCAAGGCTCAAGCAGGCATTATGCTCACGGCAAGCCATAACCCGCCAGAGTACAATGGCTTTAAGGTTTATTGGCAAGACGGCTCGCAAGTCACTCCACCGCGCGATGAAGAAATTGTCGACAACTACCTCCATCATACCGAATTAGCGACCATCAAGAAAATAAATTTTAAAGAAGCCTTAGATTCAAATCTTATTCATTTTATTGACTCTGATTTTATTCAAACCTATGGCGAAAAAATAAAAACTATTCATCCGCAAAACGACTTAATCAAAAACCAAGGTGACACATTAAAAATTGTCTACACTCCTCTTCATGGAACCGG